>NZ_JBHXTL010000033.1:15323-71955 GCF_042677365.1 Kitasatospora sp. NPDC127116 | reverse complement strand
CAGCCGCCGCCACGGTTGTCACGGTCACCGAAGCCACCGGAACGGCCGCCGCGGTCGTCACGGTTGAAGCCGCCGGAACGGGCACCGCGGTCGTCGCGGTCACGGTTGAAGCCGCCGCCACGGTTGTCACGGTCACCGAAGCCACCGGAACGGCCGCCGCGGTCGTCACGGTTGAAGCCGCCGGAACGGGCACCGCGGTCGTCACGGTCACGACCGAACGCCGGACGCTCGTTGCGCGCCTCGCGGTAGGCCGGGGTGCGCTCCTCGGCCACCGGGGCGGCGGTCTCGACGACGGTCTCCGAAGCCTCGCCGGACTCGGCCTCGGCGGCCGGCTCCTCGTCCTCGATGCCCAGCTCGGCCCGCTCGCGCGCCGCACGGGCGGCGAGGCGGTCGGCCTCCTCGCGCAGCTCGGTGGTGCGGCGCTGCGCGCGCTCCAGCTGGCGGGTCATGTCGGCGAGCTCGCGCTCGGCGGCACCGGCGATGTTGGCGGCGCTCTCGGCCTGGACCTCGGTCAGCGAACGGGCGCCGGTGATCTTGGCGACCTCCGCGTCGAAGGCGTGGTCGAGGATGTGGCGCGAGGCGTCCACGCCCGCGTCCTCCATCAGGCGGAAGACGCCGCGGCGCTGGTGCGGGAGCACCAGGGTGACGACGGCGCCGGAGCGGCCGGCCCGCGCGGTGCGGCCGGAGCGGTGCAGGTAGTCCTTGTGGTCGCCGGCCGGGTCCACGTTGAGGACCAGGTCGATGCCGTCGACGTGGATGCCGCGGGCGGCGACGTCGGTGGCGACGACGACGTTGGTGTAGCCGTCCTTGAAGTCGCCGAGGACGCGGGTGCGGGCGCCCTGGGTCATGCCGCCGTGCAGCGCGTCGGCCTTCACGCCGGCCTCGATGAGCTGCTCGGCGACGCGGTCGGCGCCCATCTGGGTGCGGACGAAGATGATCGTGCGGCCCTTGCGGGCGGCGATCGCGTTGGTGATCGGCGCCTTGTCCTTGGGCTTCACCACGAGGATGTGGTGGGTCATGGTGGTGACCGCGCCGGCCGACGGGTCGACCTCGTGGGTGACCGGGTTCTTCAGGTAGCGCTTGACCAGGGTGTCGATCTCGTTCTCCAGGGTGGCGGAGAACAGCAGGCGCTGGCCGCCGCTCGGCACCTGGTCGAGGATCTCGGTGACCTCGGGCAGGAAGCCCATGTCGGCCATCTGGTCGGCCTCGTCGAGCACGACGGTCCGGACGTCGGCCAGCTTGGCGCTGCCACGGTTCAGCAGGTCGCGCAGACGGCCGGGGGTGGCGACCAGGACGTCGACACCGCGCTCCAGCGCGTAGATCTGGTTCGACATCGAGGTGCCGCCGCAGACGACCTTGAGCTTGAGGCCGAGCACCGAGCCGAACGGCTCCAGGGCGTCGGCGACCTGCATGGCCAGCTCGCGGGTCGGGACGAGGATCAGGCCGCGCGGGTGCTTGGGCTTGGTGCGCTCGCCGTCGGCGAGGCGGGTCAGCAGCGGCAGGCCGAAGCTCAGGGTCTTGCCGGAGCCGGTGCGGCCACGGCCCAGCACGTCCTTGCCGGCCAGGGCGTCCGGGATGGTCGCGGCCTGGATCGGGAACGGGGTGGTGACACCGCGCTTGGCGAGGGCGCGCACGACGTCGTCGTGCAGGCCCAGGTCGCCGAAGGTGATGGTGGGCTCGGCGGCCGCCTCCTCGGTGGCCTCCTCGGCCTCGGCGATCACCTCGTCCGCGGTGGTGTCGATGGTGTCGTCGGAGTCGGTGACATCGGCGGCGGCCTCGTTCGCGGGCATGGCGAAGCGGGCGTCGTCAACGAGAGACATGCAAAACCTTCCGGAAGTGGCACGCGCCAAAGTCCGGGGTTCTGTTTCACAACCGCCTCTATGCGGTCAGCCACGGATCGCCGGAACGCGCCAAGGGCGCCAGATGGGAATAGGGCGCCAGTCAAATGGATCAAACGAACGATCTACCACCATAGACGAGCCTGGGGATCGGAGGCAAATGCCCTGCTCAATCCGCTAATGCCCGGCCGCGCGCGGGCTCGGTGCCGAGGAACCGGAGCTGCCGGAGGACGGGTCCGGGGCCGGCGGGACGGTCGCGGCGGGCGAGCTGTGCTCCGGCGCGGGCGTGCCGGACGGGTGGCTGCTCGGGGTGGTCGTGGGCCCCCCGGCCGAGCCGCCGCCGGACCGGCCCTCCCCGGTGCCGCCCGCCCCGCCGGTACCGCCGGAGCCCGCCGCACCGCCGGATCCGCCCGCTCCACCGCCCGGGTGCGGAACGGGACTTGTGTTCACACCGCCCGCCGAACCACCGCCCGGACCACCGTCGGGAGCGCCCGCCCCCGGCACCGGGACCACCCCGGCCACCACGCCGTTCGCCCCCGGGGCCGCCTCGCCGGGCGCCGCCGCCGAGGACCCGTTCGACCCGCCGTCGCCCTGGAGGCCCCCCGACCGCGGGGGGGCCCCGGCGCCCCCCCCGGGGCGCCCCTGGCCCGGGGGGGCCGCGGGCCCGCCCGTCGCCCCCGGCCGGACCGCCGGCCCGGCCTGCCCGACCGGCGCCACGCCGTGCTTCTCCTCCGCCGCCGGCCCCACCGACATGCACCCGGTCAGCCCGAGCCCGGCCACCGTCAGCAGCGCCGCCGCCCGCACCGCGCGCGAGCGCGGGACCGCCGCCACCCGCCCCGGAGCCGGACGCGCCGCGGCCAGCCGCACCCGCACCGCCCGTACCGCCCGCACCGTCCGCGCCGCCCGCACCGAAGCCACTGAGGTCCCTCTCTACCGCCCCACCCGGGCCGCCCACTCGCGCGCGGCCGCTTTCGGTGCCCAACGCGCGCCCGGCCCGGCGGGACACGGGCAGCGCGCAAGCTCGCCCGGCGGGGCCGGCGCTCAGGGGCCCGCCCCGGGGCCGTCCAGGGCCGTCCAGGGGCCGCTCAGGGCCCGTCCGGCGCCCCTCGGCACCCACCGGCGCCCCTCCGGTGTCCGCGGCTCAGCCCCAGAGCGCCGAGGCCAGCTCCGCGCCCCCGTAGACCGCGGCCAGCCCGGCCAGCACGCTGCCGGCCACGTTGGCCAGCGCGTACCGCCCGGCGCCGGTCTCGGTCAGCCGCAGGGTCTCGTACGAGAAGGTCGAATAGGTGGTCAGCGCCCCGCAGAGCCCCGTCCCCAGCAGCAGCTGGACCTTCGAGGAGGCCGCGCCCACCGCCACCGCGCCGGTCACCAGCCCGAGGACCAGGCAGCCGACCACGTTCACCGTGAACGTCCCCCACGGGAACACCGAGTCGTGCCGGGACTGCACCGCCCGGTCGGTCAGGTACCGCAGCGGCGCGCCGACCACCGCGCCCGCCACCACCAGCAGCCAGTTCACTCCGCCGCCTCCCCCGGGCCCGCTTCCCGGCCCGGCCCACGGCCCGAACCCGCCTCCGCCCCGCGCCCCGCGTAGGTGACCACCTCGCAGCGGTCCAGCAGCACCAGCCCCTCCGCCACCATCCCGTCCAGCTGCGGCAGGAACGCCCGCACCCGCTCCTCCTCGTCCACGATCACCACCGCCACCGGCAGGTCCTCGCTCAGCGACAGCAGCCGCGTGGTGTGCACCAGCGACGAGGCCCCGAACCCCTCGATGCCCCGGAACACGCTCGCCCCGGCCAGCCCGGCCTCCCGGGCCCGGTGCACGATCTCGCTGTACAGCGGCCGGTGGTGCCAGCGGTCGCTCTCCCCGATCAGCACGGTCAGCCGCAGCGCCGGCCCGCTCAGTCGGCTCATCGCGCACCCCCGGCCCGCTCCGCGGCGCCCCGCCCGGCCCCGCGGCGGACGACCCGGTGGATCAGACGCCGGGTCAGCCCGGCCGCCGCCCAGACCGCGAGCAGCGCGCCCACCAGGGTCAGCCCCAGGTACGCGAGGGCGGGCCCGGTCCGGCCGCCCTCCAGCAGCCGGCGGATGTCCACCGCGTACGTCGAGAAGGTGGTGAACCCGCCCAGCACGCCGGTGCCGAAGAACGGCCGCACCAGCGGATGCGCCTGGCGCCCCTCGGTGATCACCACCAGGAACACCCCGATCACCGCGCAGCCGACCACGTTGACCAGCAACGTCGTCCAGGGGAAGGCCGTCGGGCCGGTCTGCCAGCCGAGCCCGGCCGCGTACCGCGCGGACGCGCCGATCGCTCCGCCCGCCGCGACCACCGCCACCGCCCGCCCCTGCCCGCGCAGCACCGGCGGCCGGCCGGGCCGGCGGGCCCGCGCCGCGGCGCCGTCCACGGTGCCGCCCGCGGTGCCGCCCGCGGCGTCGTCCACGGCGCCCTCCGAGGTCGTCATAGCCCCATCAAACACCGGGCTCCGCCACCTGGCACACCGTCATCCGACACCGGACAATGATCCGGTGGAGATGACCCGGGAAGAGTTCGAGACGCTGGTCGGCGACGCCCTCGACCAGATCCCCCCGCACCTCGCGGCCATGATGGACAACGTCGCGGTCTTCGTCGAGGACGAGCCCGACCCGAGCGACCCGGAGCTCCTCGGGCTCTACGAGGGCACCCCGCTCACCGAGCGCGGCGAGTGGTACGCGGGCGTCCTGCCCGACCGCATCCTGATCTACCGCGGCCCCACCCTGCGCCACTGCGAGACCCGTGAGCAGGTGGTCGAGGAGGTCCGCACCACCGTCATCCACGAGGTCGCCCACCACTTCGGTTTCGACGACCACGAACTCGACGAACTCGGCTGGTCCTGACCCCCGGCCACCGGCCCCACCCACCCCGCACCCCCACCCGGGCGAAACCCGTTTTGGCGATCCGCCCTGCATCCCATATGCTTCTCGACGTCCCCGAACGCTGGAAACAGCGGGACAGGCCGCAAGCCCTCATCGTCTAGTGGCCCAGGACGCCGCCCTTTCAAGGCGGTAGCACGGGTTCGAATCCCGTTGGGGGCACGCAGTACCGTAGTAAAGTGCAGTGCGCAAGACCGCAAGACCCTGAGTGGTTCGCCACTTCTAGGTCCCGTGGAGCAGTTGGTTAGCTCGCCACCCTGTCAAGGTGGAGGTCGCGGGTTCAAGTCCCGTCGGGATCGCTCGTCTCGCAAGAGACGGTGCAGTACGGCCAGGTAGCTCAGTTGGTACGAGCGTCCGCCTGAAAAGCGGAAGGTCGCCGGTTCGACCCCGGCCCTGGCCACAACCGGGAAGCCCCCGTAGCGAATTCGCTACGGGGGCTTCGTCGTTCCGCCGCCGCGCCGGCCGACTACGCTGGGTGTCCGGTACCGGCGGATTCGGTTCACTCGGTTCAGGAGGCTTCGCGCTCATGACCCCGGAACACTTCGAACTCCTTGAGGAAGCCCGCAGGAGCCTGCCTGACGGCTTCAAGGTCGAGATCTCCGGCGACACCATCACGATGATGGTGAGCCCCTCGGGGATCCATCAGCGCAACCTGCTGGTGGTGCGTCGCCAGTTCGACGCGCACACTCCGGCCGGGATGCTGCCGAGTGAGAACACCGACCTGGTCTCACCGAACGTCGGCAAGAGCCGCAACCCCGACCTGACGTACGTTCCGGACGAGGCGCTGGCCACGACCGACAACCAGGTGCCCGCCGAGCTGGCCGCGATCGCGGTCGAGCTGGTCTCGCCCTCCAACCCCGAGAACGACTGGGTCGGGAAGCTGCGCGACTATCCGCTGATGGCCATCCCGCTGTACCTCCTGATCGACGCCCGGGAGAAGACCGTCACCCTGTTCAGCAGGCCGGACGCCACCCGGTACCACCGGCGGGAGGACGTCGCCTTCGGCGAGACCCTGCACGTCCCCGAGCCCTTCGGCTTCGACCTGGTCACCGGCGACCTGCTGCCGTACTGATCCCTCGGGACGACCACCCGGTTACCCCTGGAGGGGGAGGGGGACCCGTCCGAGGGACGATCCGGCGGGCGGGGGCGGCGCGGGACCGTGGACGGCATGGAGACGACACGGGACACGGGCTGGAACCGGGTGGTGCGGGGAGCCGGGTACGCGGCGGCGGGGTGGGCCGCGGCCTTCGCACTGGTGCATCTGTACTGGCTGGCGGACGGACGGCTGGGGCTGCCGGACGGGCGGTCGGTGTGGAGCAGCACGCCGCTGCTGGTGATCGACGTGATCGCGATCCCGTTGTGCGCGGTGGCCGCCGCGGTGGCGCTGGCGCCGCTGCGGCGGTGGGGCGCACGGGTGCCGGCCCGGCTGCTGGGCACGGCGCTGTGGGGCACCACCGCGCTGCTGGTGCTGCACGCCGCGCCGTCCGTGCCGGACTGGATCGCGCTGGCCGTCGGCAGCCGCTCGGGTGCCGAGCTGGACGCGCCGGCCCGGTTCGCGACCTTCGGCTACGAGCCGTTCTTCCTGGCCGGCGGCCTGCTGTTCGCCGCCGCCTCGCTCGGGCACCGGGTGCCCGGCCGGTCGGCCGTGGTGAGCCGGTCAGCGACCCGGTGAGCCGGGCGGTGAGCCGGTCGCCCGGTCAGCCGGTCAGCCGGGCGGTGAGCCAGTCGGCGGTGGCGGGGAGCCAGTCCGGCAGGGCGGTGCCGAGCAGGTGGTTGCCGTGCGGCACGAGGAGCAGTTCGGCGTCCGGGACGTGCTCGGCGAGGGCGGTGGCGGCGGTGACGCCCGGGATGCGGTCCTCGCCGCCCTCGACCACCAGCAGCGGGACGGTGATCGCCGGCGCGAGGGCGGTCAGGTCGATCCGCTCGACGAAGGCGCGGGCCGCCTGGTACCCGCCGCAGCGCTGCGCCAGGGTCGCGGTGACGAACGGGACCAGGCCCTCCCAGTCCAGCCGGTACGGGCCGCTGACCATGGCGGCGGCGCGCAGCCGCGGCTCGCGGGCGGCGGCCACGGCCGCGTAGTGGCCGCCCAGGCTGAGGCCGATCACGGCGGTCCGGTCCGGGTCCAGCCCCGCACGGCCGGTCAGCGCGTCGAGGGCGCGGCCGACCACCCGGTGGTACTCCGGCTCCGGCGCGCTGCCGGCGGCCAGCACGCCCTGTCCGGGCCCGTCGACGGCGAGCACCGCGACGCCCCGGGCGAGCAGGGCGTCGGCGACCGCGTGGAACTCCTCCTTGCCCGAGTCCATCCCCGGCACCACCAGGACCACCGGGGCCCGGCCGCCGCTCCCGTCGGCCGCCCCGCCGGCCGCCGGGCGGCGCAGCCAGCCCGCGAAGCCCTCCCCCTCGACCCGCTCCGCCTCCGGGTCGAGCAGGGCCAGCGCCCGCCGCATCGCCTCGTCGGCCTCCGCGGCGGCCCGGGCCGCGGCCGCCCGGTCGGGGTGCGGGAGCAGCCCGGCGAAGTGGTACCAGCGGGCGGCGCTCCGGTACCGCTCGCCGGCGGTGACGGTGCGGCCCTCGGCGGCGGCCCGCTCCGCCGCCCCGGCGTGCCGGTGGCCGGCCGCCCGGCAGGCGGCCGGCCAGTCGTGCGGGGAGGTCAGCGGGGCGGTGACCCGGGCGTACTCGTACGGGTCCAGGCCGGCGCCGTGGGCGCGCGGCCGGTTCTCCTCGACGAAGGCGGGCAGCAGGCCGGGGGTGTCGAGGAAGGAGAGGTCGGGCACGGCGGGGGTTCCCTTCGAAGTCGTTCGCGTCGTTCGCGTCGTTCGGAGCAGGCGTCGGGCAGGCGTCGGGCGGGTGCCGGGCGGGCATCGGGCGGGCGTCAGGCGAGGGTCAGGACGGCCTTGCCGCGGATCCGGCGCTCGCGCAGGTCGGTGAGCACGGCGGCGGTCTCCGCCCAGGGCGCGACCCGGCCGAGCTCCGGGGTCAGCCGCCCCTCCCGGGTGAGGCGCACCAGGGTGGCCAGGTCGGCGCCGTCCGGGACGTCCGAGTCCGCGTAGTGGAAGTGCCGGACGACCGCCGACTCCGGGCCCGCGAAGAAGTCGAAGAAGTCGAGCGTGACGGGCGTCCGGGAGGCCTGGCCGAACCAGATCAGGGTGCCGCGCCGGGCCAGCCGGGCCAGCGCGAGCGGCAGCGCGGCGCCGCCGGTGGACTCCAGCACCAGGTCGTACGGACCGCGCGCCTCGCCCGGCTCGTGGACCACCTCGGCCGCTCCCAGCTCGACCAGCCGCCGGCCGCGCTCCGGGGAGGCGGTGACGGCGGTCAGCTCGGCCCCGGCCGCGGCGGCCAGCTCTGTGACGTAGTGCCCGACGCCCCCGGAGGCCCCGGTGAGCAGCACCCGCCGTCCGGCCAGCGGCCCCGCCGCCCGGAGCAGCCGCAGCGCGGTGAGGCCGGCCAGCGGCAGCGCGGCGGCCCGTACGGTGTCCAGGCCGTCGGGCAGTTCGGCGAGGGAGGAGGTCGGGACGCACACGTACTCGGCCCACCCGGCGGCGGGCGGATGCCCGACCACCCGGCGGCAGACGGCCGGGCCCGACCCGTCGGCGGCGGCCTGCACCACCAGCCCGGCCACGTCCTTCCCCGGCCGCCACCCGGCCCGGGGCGCCTCCAGCTGGAAGGTCTCGCCCCGGTTCACCGAGAACGCCTCCACCTTCACCAGCGCCTCCCCGGGCCCCGGCCGCGGCTGTTCCACCTCCGCGAACCGCACCGGCTCCGCCGCCCGCCCCGTCGCCACCAGCGCCTTCATCCCCGCTCCTCCGTCGGTAACCCCCTCACCCCACCGCGCGCCGCCCCGGCCGGTCCAACAACCGCGGGACGACGTCGACAACCACCGGTTGTCCGGCCGGGAGCGACGGGCCGCGGGGCGGCAGCACACGGCACGGCGGAGCGAAGCGCCCGGCCGCGGGGCGGCGACGACCCACCCGACCGCGCCGCGACCGCGACCGCGACCGGGGCCAGGGCGGGGTCGGGTGCCCCGCGGGAGTGCGCGGGCAGGCCCTAAGGTGCCCGGGTGGATCTTGATCTGGCGCAGGTGCGGGCGTTCGTCGTGGCGGCCGAGGAGTTGCACTTCGGTCGGGCGGCCGGGCGGTTGGGGATCAGCCAGCAGGGGCTGTCGAAGCGGGTGGCGCGGCTGGAGGCGGTGCTGGGGGTGCGGCTGCTGGACCGGGACGCGCGCGGGGTGGGGCTGACCGGGGCGGGGCTGCGGTTCCTGGAGCCGGCCCGGCGGGCGCTGACGCAGGGGGAGCGGGCGGTGGCGGCCGCGGGGTGCGCGGCGCGGCCGCTGCGGATCGACGTGTGGGGGCACCTGTACGCCCCGATGCGTACGCTCGCGCAGGCGGTGGACGCGGCGCCGGGGCTGCAGGTGGAGCCGGTGCCCGGCCGGGACCTGCCGTCCGTCGCGGCGGCCGTGCTGCGCGGGGAGTCGGACGCCGGGTTCGGCCGGGTGCACCGGCTGCCGGGCGGCGGGGGCGAGTTGACGCACCGGCTGGTCCGGCTGGAGCCGGTGGACGTCCTGCTGAGCACCGGCCATCCGCTGGCCGGCCGGGACGTCCTGCGCCCGGACGACCTGCGGGACAGTGTGCTGCGCTACCCGGCGGCGGTGGACCGGCTGGACTTCCTGACCCGCTTCGCCGAGCGCTTCGGGATCGCCCGCCGGGTCGGCTCGACCAACCTGGGCCTGGAGCACTTCGTGGACCAGGTCCGCGCCGACCCGGCGTGCTTCTCCCTCGTCCCCGCCGACGGCCCGCCGCCCGGGCGCCCGGGTGTCCGCACCGTCCCGCTGGCGGACCCGACCCCGCTCTACGCCTGGTCGCTGCTCTGGCGCACCGGTCCGGACACCGACCCGCACCCCCGACTGGACGACCTGCTGCGGGCGTTCACCACCGGGGCGGCCCGCCACCGGTGGCTGGAGTACGACCCGGCCCGCGACTGGCTCCCGGACGCCGACCAGGCCGCGCTCCGCCCGTGACGGGCGCCCCGACCGCCCCGACCGCCCCGGCTACCCGACGGCCACCCCGGCCACCCGCCGCCACCCCGCCGCCACCCCGCCGCCCCAGCGGCCCGGCGGCCACCGGCGGCCACCGGCGGCCACCGGCTCAGGAGGTCCGGAGCCAGGTGTCCTTGACCCGATCCACCGAGCCGTCCGCCGCGTAGTAGGTGACGGTCGCCGCGTCGGTGCCCGGCTTCGCCAGGATGCCGTAGTAGCGGAACGGGGAGTCCCCGACCACGACCGGCACCGCCTCGGTGGTGCCGCCGCTCTTCCAGGCGACCACGACCTTCGTGATGTCGGCCTGGACCCCCTCGATCACCACCGGCGGGACGCCCGCGCCGTCGTTGAGGCCGAGCGACGAGCCGCCGCTGACGCCGGGGAACCCGCCCGGCGCGGAGACCGCGTGCAGGGTGTCGTCCGCCTGCCGCTTGCCGTCCACGGTGTAGTAGTAGTTCACCCTGTCGATGCGCGTGTTCCAGTTGTCGTCGATGTCCTTCTGGGTGACCGGCTTCGCCGCCGGGTTGGCTTCGTGCCGCTCCGCCTGGATCATCCGGGCCTGCTTGGCGAACGCCTCCTTGTCGGGGACGGCCGGCCACAGCGCGGTCCAGGCCTGCCAGGTGTGGCCGTTCGCGCTGCCTTCGGCGACCTTGACCCGGACGGGGTTGAACGGGTCCCGGGTGGTGGGCGCGCCCGTGGTGCTCACCGCGGTGGCCGAGGCCGCGGCCGAGGCCGCAACCACGGTCGAGACGGCCTGCCGGCCGCGCTCGCCGAGCACCGCCGTGCCCCCGGCGATGCCGGCGACCAGCACCGCCGCCACCCCGGCGGTCAGCAGCCGCCGGTGCCGCAGTCGCCGCCGGCCGCCGGCGACCAGCCGGTCGTACGGGACCGTCCCGGTCTCGACGCTCCCGGCCAGTTCGCCCAGGGCCCGCACGGCCGCCGTCTCGTCTCCGGTCGCCGTGTTCCCGGG
The DNA here is from genome assembly GCF_042677365.1 of Kitasatospora sp. NPDC127116. Classification (NCBI taxonomy): domain Bacteria; kingdom Bacillati; phylum Actinomycetota; class Actinomycetes; order Kitasatosporales; family Streptomycetaceae; genus Kitasatospora; species Kitasatospora sp. NPDC127116. Next base: position 61,208 of record NZ_JBHXTL010000033.1, on the reverse strand, counting down.
CAGGAACTCGTTGCTCATCTTGCCCCTCCGATGCTGGTCAGTCCGATGAGTGAGGAGGCCCCGCGGAGCTTGGCCAGGCCTCTGGCCGCCTGGCTCTTGACCGTGCCGACCGAGCAGCCCATCGCCACCGCGGTCTGGGTCTCGCTGAGGTCCTCCCAGTACCGCAGCACCACGGCCTGGCGCTGGCGCGGCGGCAGGGTGCCGAGTGCGGCGAGCAGCACGGCCCGGTCGTCCGGGTCGGCGCCGGCCGGTGCGGGCCGGTCCGGGAACTCGGTGACCGGGTACTCGACCAGCCGCCGCCGGAACCGTCTGGCGTGCTCGTTGATCACGATCCGGCGCACGTAGGCGTACGGGTCGTCCGCGGCACGCACCCGGTTCCACGCCGCGTACGCCCGCTCCAGCGCCTGCTGGACCAGGTCCTCGGCGCCGTGCCGGTCTCCCGCGAGCAGGAACGCCGTCCTGAGCAGCCGTGACCACGCGCTGCCGACGAACGTCCGGAACTCCTCGTCCCGGGCGGTCTTGTGGGCTCCCATGAGCACCTCCTCAACCTCCCGGAGCCCGGGACGGCCTCGGACCGTTGCCCGCCGTTCGCGATTCGCCGCCGACGGCTGTGACACTGGAGGAGCTCGAAAACCGAGGTGCGCTCCGCCGTGCCTCCTTGCGAACCTAGAGGGATGCCCGCAGTGAGTTCTCCCGCAGTCCAGTCCGCCACCGTCCCCGCCGAGGGCCCCGGAATCGGCGGGCTGGCCGCCCGTCTGCCCGAGCTGACCCTGCGCGACCAGGTGCGGATCGGGCGCCGGCTGGAGGGGGCCCGCCGGGTCCGCAAGCCCGAGGCCCGGCAGAAGGTCGCCGCCGAGATCGCCGCCGAGATCGACCGCGCCGAGGCGGTCGTCGAGCGGCGCCGGCGCGCCGTCCCGAGGATCGGCTATCCCGCCGAGCTCCCGGTCAGCCAGAAGAAGGACGAGATCCTGGCGGCGATCCGGGACCACCAGGTGGTGATCGTCGCGGGCGAGACCGGCTCCGGCAAGACGACCCAGATCCCGAAGATCTGCCTGGAGCTCGGCCGTGGCGTGCGCGGCCTGGTCGGCCACACCCAGCCGCGCCGGATCGCCGCCCGCACGGTGGCCGAGCGGGTCGCGGAGGAGCTGGACAGCCCGCTCGGCGAGGCGGTCGGCTGGAAGGTCCGGTTCACCGACCAGGTCGGCCAGGACACCCTGGTCAAGCTGATGACGGACGGCATCCTGCTCGCGGAGATCCAGACCGACCGCGACCTGCACCAGTACGACACCCTGATCATCGACGAGGCGCACGAGCGCAGCCTCAACATCGACTTCATCCTCGGCTACGTCAAGCAGCTGCTCCCCCGCCGCCCGGACCTCAAGGTCGTGATCACCTCCGCGACCATCGACCCGGAGCGCTTCGCCCGGCACTTCGGCGACGCCCCGATCATCGAGGTCTCCGGCCGCACCTACCCGGTCGAGGTCCGCTACCGGCCGATCGTCGACGAGGCCGACGACGAGGCGGACGAGGCCGACCGCGACCGGGACCAGGTCCAGGCGATCTGCGACGCCGCCGAGGAGCTCCAGGCCGAGGGCCCCGGCGACATCCTGGTCTTCCTCTCCGGCGAGCGCGAGATCCGCGACACCGCGGACGCCCTCGGGAAGCTGAAGCTGAAGAACACCGAGATCCTGCCGCTGTACGCGCGGCTCAGCTCGGCCGAGCAGCACAAGGTCTTCCAGCGCTCCCGCAGCCGCCGGATCGTGCTGGCCACCAACGTGGCCGAGACCTCGCTGACCGTCCCCGGCATCAAGTACGTGATCGACCCGGGCAGCGCCCGGATCTCCCGCTACAGCCACCGCACCAAGGTGCAGCGGCTGCCGATCGAGGCGATCAGCCAGGCCAGCGCCAACCAGCGCAAGGGCCGCTGCGGCCGTACCTCGGACGGCATCTGCATCCGGCTCTACTCGGAGGAGGACTTCCTCTCCCGCCCCGAGTTCACCGACGCCGAGATCCTGCGCACCAACCTGGCCTCGGTGATCCTCCAGATGACGGCGGCCGGCCTCGGCGACATCGCCGCCTTCCCGTTCCTGGACCCGCCGGACTCGCGCAACATCAAGGACGGCGTCGCCCTGCTGCACGAGCTGGGCGCGCTCGACCCGGAGGAGAAGGATCCGCGCAAGCGCCTGACCCAGCTGGGCCGCAAGCTCGCCCAGCTCCCGGTGGACCCGCGGATGGCCCGCATGGTGCTGGAGGCGGACCGCAACGGCTGCGTCCGCGACGTCATGGTGATCGCCGCCGCGCTCTCCATCCAGGACCCGCGCGAGCGCCCGGCCGAGAAGCGCCAGGCCGCCGACGAGCGGCACAAGCGGTTCAACTCGGAGACCTCCGACTTCCTGTCCTACCTGGCGATGTGGCGCTACGTCCGGGAGCAGCAGAGCGAGCTCTCCTCCTCGGCGTTCCGCCGGATGTGCAAGGCGGAGTTCCTCAACTACCTGCGGATACGGGAGTGGCAGGACATCTACGTCCAGCTGCGCACCGTCGCCAAGCAGTTGGGCGTGACGATCGAGGAGCCGCACCCCGACGCCGAGCCGGACGCCGACCGGATCCACCAGTCGCTGCTGGCCGGCCTGCTCTCCCACATCGGTCTGTTCGACGTGGAGAAGCGCGAGTACGGCGGTGCGCGCGGCGCCCGCTTCGCGGTGTTCCCGGGCTCCGGCCTGTTCAAGAAGCCGCCGCGCTGGGTGATGTCGGCGGAGCTGGTGGAGACCTCCCGGCTCTGGGCGCGGATCAACGCGAAGATCGAGCCGGAGTGGGTCGAGCCGCTGGCCGGCCACCTGATCAAGCGCAGCCACAGCGAGCCGCACTGGGAGAAGAAGGCCGGCGCCGTCATGGCGTACGAGAAGGTGACCCTCTACGGGATGCCGGTCGTCGCCCAGCGCAAGGTCAACTACGGGAGGATCGACCCGGAGCTCTGTCGCGAGCTGTTCATCCGCAACGCGCTGGTCGAGGGCGACTGGGAGACCCACCACCGGTTCTTCGCGGAGAACCGCAAGCTGCTCGGCGAGGTCGAGGAGCTGGAGAACCGGGCCCGCCGCCGGGACATCCTGGTGGACGACCAGACCCTGTTCGACTTCTACGACGCCCGGCTGCCCGACGAGATCGTCTCCACCCGGCACTTCGACTCCTGGTGGAAGAAGGCCCGGCACGAGCAGCCGGACCTGCTGAACTTCGAGAAGTCGATGCTGATCAACGACGCCGCGGACGGCGTCACCGAGGCCGACTACCCGGACCACTGGCAGCAGGGCAAGCTCCGCTTCAAGCTGACGTACCAGTTCGAGCCGGGCAGCGACGCGGACGGCGTGACCGTGCACATCCCGCTGCCGGTGCTGAACCAGGTGACCGCGGAGGGCTTCGACTGGCAGATCCCCGGTCTGCGGGAGGAGCTGGTCACCGCGTACATCAAGTCGCTGCCGAAGGCGATCCGGCGCAACTTCGTTCCGGCGCCGGACTTCGCCAGGGCGGCGCTGCGTGCAGTGAAGGACCGCCAGGAGCCCCTGCTCCCGGCCCTGGAGCACGCCCTGAAGCGCCTGACGGCGGTCACCGTGCCCCCGGAGGCCTGGGACGACGACCGGGTGCCCGATCACCTCAAGGTGACCTTCCGGGTGGTGGACGGCCGCAAGAAGCTCGCCGAGTCCAAGGACCTGGAGGAGCTGCGGCTCCGGCTCGAGCCCAAGCTGAAGGAGACGCTCTCCTCGGCCGCGTCCGGCCAGGGCATCGAGCAGAGCGGGCTGACCGCCTGGCCGGCCTCGCTGCCGGTGCTCCAGCGCACCTTCGAGCAGCGTTCGCGCGGCCACTCGATGCGCGCCTACCCGGCCCTGGTGGACGAGGGCCCGTCGGTCGGCGTCAAGCTGTTCGACACCCCGGAGGCGCAGGCCCGGTCGATGTGGGAGGGGACGCGGCGGCTGCTGATGCTGACCACCACCTCCCCGGCCAAGTCCATCCAGGGCCGGCTGGGCAACCAGGCGAAGCTGGCGCTCTCGCACAGCCCGCACGGCTCGATCGGCGCCCTGTTCGAGGACGTCGTGGCCGCCGCCACGGACCGGCTGATGACCCTGGCCGGCGGGCCGGCCTGGGACGAGGCGGCCTTCGGCAAGCTGCACGACAAGGTGCGCACGGACCTGTACGACCTGTCCGCGGACACCACGCTGAAGACGGCCACCGCGCTGATCGCCTTCCACAAGGCCTCGACCCGGCTGAAGTCGGTGAGCAGCCCGGTGCTGTTGAACGCGGTGAACGACGTCCGGCTGCACCTGGCCTCGCTGGTGCACCCGGGCTTCGTGACGGCCACCGGCTGGCAGCGGCTGCCGGACCTCAAGCGCTACCTGCTGGCGGTGGACCGCCGTCTGGAGGCGCTGCCCAACCACCCGCAGCGGGACGCCCAGCAGCTGCTGAAGGTGCAGCAGGTCCAGCAGGAGTACGGGGAGCTGCTGGCGGCGGTGCCGGCCGGGCACCAGCCGTCCGCGGAGGTGCGGGCGATCCGCTGGATGATCGAGGAGCTGCGGGTCAGCTTCTTCGCCCAGTCGCTGGGCACGCCGAGCCCGGTGTCGGAGAAGCGGATCACGAAGGCGATGGCGGCGGCGCGGGCGACGCTCTGACCCGGGTGGCCGTGTGAGCTGCGGTGGGCCTTCAGGAGCCAGTTCGACCTGGGGGCCCACCATGGGCTACAGTCTGTCTTGTTCGCAGCGCGGCAAGCGAGTGAACGAGATCAGGAAACACTCTGGTCCCGTGGAGCAGTTGGTTAGCTCGCCACCCTGTCTGGGGGGGGGGCGGGGGTAAACGCCCCGTGGGCACCGCCGCCGTGCCGGCGCCCCGCACCCGTCTGGTCCCCCGCCTCTCGCTTTTGACCGTTCGGCCCACTACCCCGGCCAGGTCTAGACCACAAGTGACGGACCGTGTGACGGTCGTCACGGAACCTCCCCAGGAATCGGCCTCGCGCGACCCTTCCCGGAACCCCGTTAATTTAATATGTAAAATTGTACAGCTATTCACTGTAAATCCCCCCCGCCCCACGCGCATCAAATCGTTATCCGGAGTTCAACATTCCGACCACTCGCCCGGGCGCGGAACACCCTCGGGCGGGCACGACAAAGGGGCCGCTTACCGGACCCGGCGGAGTCCGGTAAGCGGCCCCTTTAAAGAGCCTTTGGCCTATCAGGCCTCAGTGCGCTGGGCGGGAATCCCAGCAAGCAGAGCGCGCACCTCCGCCTCACGGTAACGGCGGTGACCGCCGAGCGTGCGAATCGACGTCAGCTTGCCCGCCTTTGCCCAGCGAGTGACCGTCTTCGGGTCCACGCGGAACATGGTGGCAACCTCTGCCGGCGTCAGCAGCGGCTCAGCATCAGGGGTACGAGCGGTCATGAGCGGCCTCCTCGGGAGAACCGAACCAGGGCGGTTCTATCCTTCAAATTCTGCACCTTGGCCCGCGATGCCCGAAATGGCATAGACGGGCCGAGTCGGTTATAGGACGAACGGCTTGTCCTGGTGTCTACAACTACACCATCCGTCCAGCCCTATCGACCAAACCGCCAAAATTGACCCCTCACGGGTTCAAGGCCGACGGATGGCGATGGACCACCCCATAACGGACAGTCACATAGCGATGACATCCGGTTACGAAGGGACCAGACCCTCCGTTTCCCCGCAAAGCACGCATCGACTCCAGAACCACCCAAAAGTGGGCACGCTCACGTGAAGTTGGGCTGGTTGTCCCATTTTTGCACATAGGGGTAAGTTCGCGTCAACGGTGAGTAGTGTCACGTTCGGCAGCTATTGACCCGAACCAGGACCTTGGTCATCGGACGTGCAGTGCTTAGGACTCTTACAGTCATACACGCGCGGTCGGACATCAGTTCGCGTGCCGCAGCGCCAGCACCCGGCGCCACCGCACCGTCAGCTCCCCGTACACGCGCAGCGCCTCGGCGGTGTCCCCCGACCGCAGCGCCCGCAGCCCCTCCTCCAGTTCCCCCGCCGAACGGTCCGCCAGCAACCGCTCCGGGCCCAGCAGATGCACCAGGCCCCCGTAGTCCAGTTCCACCAGCGAGCGCGGATGGAACTCCTCCAGCCAGCGCCCGACCCGCTCCGCCCCCTGCACCAGCTCCCCGTCCGGCACCGCCTCGCGCAGCGCCCGGAAGGCCCGCGCCACCCGCCGGCGCGCCTGCGCCATCGGCACCAGGTAGAACAGCGCCGCCGGCCGGCCCCCGGGGCCCTCCTCCTCCCCTTCCCCTCCCGGTCCGTCCGCGGGTCCGTCCGCGGGTCCGTCCCCGCCCGGCACGAAGCAGCGGTCCTCGTCCCCGAACGGCAGGAACCAGCGCACCGGCACCTCCCACCGGCTGGTCAGGATCCACGGCCGGGCGTCCGGGTGCTCGGCCCGCCAGCGCTCCAGGTCCGCCTCGGCGGCCGCCCGGGTCACCGGCGGCAGCGCGGTGTCCAGCAGCGCCACCGGCGCCCCGGCCCGCAGCTCCTCCAGCGCCTGCCAGCTGCGCAGTCGGGTCGCCCACGGGCAGACGTACAGTACGCCGTCCACCACCCGCAGGTACGCCCGCCCGCTCTCCCGCTCGGGCAGCGCCCGGGGCGTGCGGGCGGCCAGCCCGGCGAGCGCCTCCCGCTGCTCCTCCAGCACCGCCGCCGCCACCGGCTGCGACGGCTCGGCGGCGTCCGGACCGCGCTCCGCCGCACAGGCCTGCCAGTGCGCCCGCTCGGGCTCCGGATAGGCGGCCAGCGGCTCGTAGACCCGCAGGTGGGCGGCGTAGGGCGGTTGTACGGAAGTACGTACGACGGTCACGTCCTGCATGGTCGCACGCACCGCCCGGCCCCGGGAGGGCGCGCCCCCGAACCCGTTCGCGCCCGCACCCCGTCCGCCTTCCCGTCTCACTCCTCGGACGACCGGCCCCAGCTCGGACAAGACGGCCGATCGGCGGCACGGGCGCGGCTACGCTTCGCCTCAGACGCCCGCACCACAGCAGCGGGCCTTCGATACTGGAGTCACCACAGTGACCGACGTACAGACCCCCGCCACGCACTCCGCACCCGGCGTGCTCAGCAGGATCTTCCGTACCGAACAGGACGGCGCCCCCGGCGACGGTCACGAGCAGGTCGTCCTCTGCCACGACCGCAGCTCGGGCCTGAAGGCGATCATCGCCATCCACTCGACCGCCCTGGGCCCGGCCCTCGGCGGCACCCGCTTCTTCCCGTACGCCTCCGAGGAGGCGGCGCTGGAGGACGCGCTGAACCTGTCCCGCGGAATGTCCTACAAGAACGCGCTGGCCGGCCTGGACCTCGGTGGCGGCAAGGCCGTCATCATCGGCGACCCGAACAAGGACAAGAACGAGGCGATGCTCCGGGCCTACGGCCGCTTCGTCGAGTCCCTGCGCGGCCGCTACATCACCGCCTGCGACGTGGGCACCTACGTCCAGGACATGGACGTCATCGCCCGCGAGACCGAGTTCGTGACCGGCCGCTCGCCCGAGCACGGCGGCGCCGGCGACTCGTCCATCCTGACCGCCTTCGGCGTCTTCCAGGGCATGCGCGCCAGCGCCCAGGCACGCTGGGGCCAGCCGACCCTGCGCGGCAAGCGGGTCGGCGTCGCGGGCGTCGGCAAGGTCGGCCACTACCTGGTCGGCCACCTGGTCGCGGACGGCGCCACGGTCGTCGTCACCGACCCCTTCGAGGCCGCGGTCAACCGGGTGCGCGCCGCCCACCCGGAGGTGGAGGTCGTCGCCGACACCACCGCCCTGCTCCAGGCCAAGCTGGACGTCTACGCCCCCTGCGCCCTCGGCGGCGCGCTGACCGACGCCACGGTCGCCGCGCTGGGCGAGTTCGGCACCTCCGTCGTCTGCGGCGCGGCCAACAACCAGCTGGCCCACCCGGGCGTCGAGAAGGACCTGGCCGACCGCGGCATCCTCTACGCGCCGGACTACCTGGTGAACTCCGGCGGCGTCATCCAGGTCGCCGACGAGATCGACGGCTTCAACTTCGATCGGGCCAAGAACAAGGCCACGAAGATCTTCGACACCACCCTGGAGATCTTCACCCGGGCGACGGCCGACGGCATCCCGCCCGCGGTCGCCGCCGACCGCCTGGCCGAGAAGCGGATGCGCGAGATCAGCGCCCTGCGCACGGTGCTGCTGCCCGGCGCCCGCCGCGCCTGACGGGTCGACAACCGACCCGGTGATGCGCGGGGGGGCCGTGGGGACGGTCCCCCCGCGCATCACGATGTGGAACCGGATTCTCACTTCTCCCGCCGAACGGGTGATCCGAGGCCCCCCTAGGGGGGATAATCAGTCCTGGAACGACGGACCTCAGACACCTCTGGACAGCGCGCAAAACGCCGCAAAACCTCCCTTGACCTGGGAAGACCTGGTCGCGGGTGCGGTCGGTGCGCGCCACGTCACACCGACGACGTACCGTCCAGCGGCGGAAACAGGTACCGTTAATGCTCCAAGGGACGGTCCTCCCATTCGGGCAGGCCGGTCCTGATCATGAACACGTGTCAGACTCGGGGCCGTGAGCCCCATCGTTGAGGGGGTCGACCCATGGGGCGCGGCCGGGCCAAGGCCAAGCAGACGAAGGTCGCCCGCGAGCTGAAGTACAACAGCGGCGGGTTCGACGCTAACCGTCTGTCCAACGAGCTGGGCGTATCTCCGTCCACCGCCTCGATCGAGCCGGAGCCGATCGAGGAGGAGGAGGACGACCCGTACGCGGAGTACGCAGCCCGCTACGCCGACCTCGACGACGAGGACGACAACGGGCCAGGCACCGGGGCGTCCCAGGCCTCCCGCCGCTCGTAGCCACAGCAGTCCCGCCGACCGGTTCGGGCACCCGCCAGGGCGCCGGACCGGTCTTCGGCGTTCCCTCGCGCCGGACCGCCCCGCCCGGCGTTCCCCCGTACGGCCCGCCGACCGCCTCCACCGCACGCGAGAGGGCCCCTCCGGTGCTCCGGAGGGGCCCTCTCGTCGTCACGCCGGGGTCAGCTCGCCCGGAAGCCCTCGTAGGCGTTGTAGAGGGCCGCGCCGCCCTCGTGCCCGTCGCCGCGCTCGACGATGTCGCCGAGCAGCCAGGCCTCCACGCCGCGGTCCTCCAGGATCGACAGCACGACGTCCACCGAGTGCGGCGGGACGACCGCGACCATGCCGACGCCCATGTTCAGCGTCTTCTCGATCTCCAGGGTGGCCACCTTGCCGACCTCGGCGACGGTCTGGAAGACCGGCAGCGGGGTCCAGGTGCCGCGGTCCAGGCGGGCGTGCAGGCCGTCCGGGACGACCCGGGCCAGGTTGGCCGCCAGGCCGCCGCCGGTGACGTGCGAGAAGGCGTGCACCTCGGTGGCGCGGGTGAGCGCCAGGCAGTCCAGCGAGTAGATCCGGGTCGGCTCCAGCAGCTCCTCGCCGAGGGTGCGGCCGAACTCCTCGACCTTGCGGTCCAGCTTCCAGCCGGCCTCGTTCAGCAGCACGTGGCGGACCAGCGAGTAGCCGTTGGAGTGCAGGCCGGAGGCGGCCATCGCGATCACCACGTCGCCGGCCCGGACCCGGTCCGCGCCGAGCAGCGCGTCGGCCTCCACCACACCGGTGCCGGCGCCCGCGACGTCGTACTCGTCCGGGCCCAGCAGGCCCGGGTGCTCGGCGGTCTCGCCGCCGACCAGGGCGCAGCCGGCCAGCGCGCAGCCCTCGGCGATGCCCTTGACGATCGCGGCGACCCGCTCCGGGACGACCTTGCCGACGCAGATGTAGTCGGTCATGAACAGCGGCTCGGCGCCGCACACCACCAGGTCGTCGACGACCATGCCGACCAGGTCGTGGCCGATGGTGTCGTGCTTGTCCATGGCGGCGGCGATGGCCACCTTGGTCCCCACGCCGTCGGTGGCCGAGGCCAGCAGCGGCCGCTCGTAGTTCTTGAAGGCGGACGCGTCGAAGAGGCCGGCGAAACCGCCGAGACCGCCGACCACCTCGGGGCGGTTGGCCTTCTTCACCCACTGCTTCATGAGCTCGACGGCGCGGTCGCCCGCCTCGATGTCGACACCGGCGGCGGCGTAGGTGGCACCGTTCTGGTTGCTGGTCACTGCGTGCGGCCCTTTCGGGTCAGGTGGGGGTGGTTCTACGGAACAGCAGGGGGTGGAACAGCGGTGGGGCCCCGGTTCACGGGACCCCACCGTCGGTTCGTTACGGCCGGCGCAGCGCGTCGGCCGCGCCCGCCCCGCCGAGCAGCGACTGGACGCCGTCCAGGTCGCTGCCGCTGGTCGGCTTGCCGCGGACGGCCGGCGGCTGCTGGCCGCCCTTGATCTCGGCCTCCAGCAGGAGCTTGCCGAGCAGCGCCGGGTCCGGCAGCTCCATCGGGTACTCGCCGTCGAAGCAGGCCCGGCAGAGCCGGTCCTTCGGCTGCGCGGTGGCCTCGATCATGCCGTCGATCGAGATGTAGGAGAGCGAGTCCGCGCCGAGGGTGCGGCCGATCTCCTCGATGGTCATGCCGTTGGCGATCAGCTCCGCGCGGGTGGCGAAGTCGATGCCGAAGAAGCAGGGCCACTTCACCGGAGGCGAGGAGATCCGGATGTGCACCTCGGCGGCGCCGGCCTCGCGGAGCATCTTCACCAGCGCGCGCTGGGTGTTGCCGCGGACGATCGAGTCGTCCACGACCACCAGGCGCTTGCCCGCGATGACCTCGCGCAGCGGGTTGAGCTTGAGCCGGATGCCGAGCTGGCGGATCGTCTGGCTGGGCTGGATGAAGGTGCGGCCCACGTAGGCGTTCTTCACCAGGCCGGAGCCGTACGGGATGCCGCTGGCCTCGGCGTAGCCGATCGCGGCGGGGGTGCCGGACTCGGGCGTCGCTATCACCAGGTCGGCATCGACGGGCGCCTCCTTGGCCAGCCGGCGGCCCATCTCCACGCGGGAGAGGTGCACGTTGCGGCCGGCGATGGAGGTGTCGGGGCGGGCCAGGTAGACGTACTCGAAGACGCAGCCCTTGGGCTTGGCCTCGGCGAACCGGGAGCTGCGCATCCCGTTCTCGTCGATGGCGATGAGCTCGCCGGGCTCGACCTCGCGGATGAAGGAGGCGCCGCAGATGTCCAGCGCCGCCGTCTCGGAGGCGACCACCCAGCCGCGCTCCAGCCGGCCGAGCACCAGCGGGCGGATGCCCTGCGGGTCACGGGCGGCGTAGAGGGTGTGCTCGTCCATGAAGACGAGCGAGAACGCGCCCTTGACCTGGGGCAGCACGACCTTGGCCGTCTCCTCGATGGAGAGGTCCGGGTGGCCGGCGAGCAGCGCCGTCACCAGGTCGGTGTCATTGGTCGCGGCGCTCCGGCCGGAGCGCGAGACGTGCTCCTCGCCGGGGAGTTCGGCGACCATGGCCGCCAGTTCGGCGGTGTTCACCAGGTTTCCGTTGTGCCCGAGGGCCAGCGAACCGTGAACGGTCGCCCGGAAGGTCGGCTGGGCGTTCTCCCAGACCGAGGAACCGGTGGTCGAGTAGCGGGCGTGTCCGACGGCGATATGCCCGTGCAACGACCCCAGCGATGCCTCGTCGAAGACCTGGGAAACGAGGCCCATGTCCTTGAAGACGAGAATCTGGGAGCCGTTGCTCACTGCGATGCCCGCGGATTCCTGACCGCGGTGCTGCAGGGCGTAAAGGCCGAAGAACGTGAGCTTGGCGACCTCCTCGCCGGGAGCCCAGACACCGAAGACGCCACAAGCGTCCTGGGGGCCTTTCTCACCGGGAAGAAGATCGTGGTTGAGTCTTCCGTCACCACGTGGCACGCCTTCGAGTCTAGGGCAGTTGACCCGGGCTGTCGGACCCCGGGACTGCGGGTTTGTCCGGCGATCGCGAGTTGATGCGCGTAGACAAAACCCCTTACCGGCCGGGGATTTCGGGTGGGGGGAATTCCGGCGGGCGGCGCTTGGCCTTGTGGTTCGCGCCTGTTGGGGAGTTCCGGGTGCGCGGCGGCGGGGGTCCGGGCACGGACGAACGTGAGCCTGCTCACCCGGCGTTCCCCCACCCGTCGCCCGCCGGTCGCCCACCGGTCGGGCGGTCGGGCGGTCGGGCGGGCGGGCGGGCGTTCAGGCGGGCGGGCGGGCGTTCAGGCGGCCGGCAGCAGCAGGCCCCAGGCTCCCGGGTGCACCGTCCAGGTCCGCGCCCGGACCGGACCGACCGGGCGGCCGTCCGCCTCGTAGTCGAAGCCCCGCCCCACCACCGACACGCTCGCCGCCCGGGCGCGCACCAGGGCGCCGGAGGCGGCGACCACCACCTCCATCTCGCCCGTCCCGTCCGAGGCACCGGACGGGAGCGTGACCTGGACCAGCCGGACCGGCCGGTGGACGTCCGCGAGCAGTCGGCCGTCCGCCTCGACCCGGACCCGGGAGCTGTGGTCGGCGCCGTCCTCGGTGAGTGCGTTCGCCTGCTCGGCCGCAGCCAGTTTCGCCCATAGCGAACGCCAGCCACCCGAACGGCCCACCATGCGCCGCGCACCCCCGCCGGTGATCCGCACCCCGCCCAGCGCCACCCCGCCACCGTCGTCCACCAGCAGGTCCAGCCGGCGCGGCGCGCCCGACAGCACCGCCCGCGCGGCCCGGACCGGCTCCCCCGGCACGCCGAGCGCGCGGGCCGCCGCCAGCTCCTGCGAGCGGCCGACCGGAACCATCCCCACCGGTTCCGTGCCCAGCTCACGCTGGCGATGCAGGGCCTGGAGCACCCGCTGCAGCGCGAGGTCGGAACCGATCACCACCGGTCGCCTCCGGCCCCGGTGCGAAAGCACCCGGTCGAGCTCGGAAGGGCTCTCCGGAAAGGCCACCTTCACGTCCGCGCCCCCGCAGAGCACGTCCTTCGCGATCCGCACCGACTCGCCGTCGGTCTGCCGGGCCACCGGGTCGAGGAGCAGCAGGAGCGGCTCCGGGCCGCCGGTAGCAGGCGTGGACAGGGACGACACGACCGGTCCTTCCTCAGGTAATCTCTCGGTGCAAGAGCCCCTTGCGCCATTGCGCCAGGGGCTTCGTCTATCTCGGGGCAGACTGCGGCCTACGCAGGATGCCCCAACCGGAAGGGGTGTACGCCTGTGCCGGCACTCGTGCTCGTTGGCGCTCAGTGGGGAGACGAGGGCAAGGGGAAGGCCACCGACCTCCTCGGTGGCTCCGTGGACTACGTGGTCCGCTACCAGGGCGGCAACAACGCCGGTCACACGGTGGTCATCGGCGACCAGAAGTACGCCCTGCACCTGCTCCCTTCCGGAATCCTCAGCCCGAACGTGACGCCGGTGATCGGCAACGGCGTCGTGATCGACCCGGCCGTGCTGCTCTCCGAGCTGGCCGGCCTGAACGAGCGCGGCATCGACACCTCCAAGCTGCTGATCTCGGGCAACGCCCACCTGATCACGCCGTACCACCGCACCCTGGACAAGGTCACCGAGCGCTTCCTCGGCAAGCGCCGGATCGGCACCACCGGCCGCGGCATCGGCCCGACCTACGCGGACAAGATCAACCGCGTCGGCATCCGGGTCCAGGACCTGTTCGACGAGTCGATCCTGCGCCAGAAGATCGAGGCGGCGCTGCACGACAAGAACCAGATCCTGGTCAAGCTGTACAACCGCCGCACCATCCCGGCCGACCTGGTGGTCGAGGAGTACCTGGGCTACGCGGAGAAGATCAAGCCCTTCCTCTCCGACACCACCCTCGTCCTGGACGAGGCGCTGAAGGCGGACAAGGTCGTCCTGCTGGAGGGCGGCCAGGGCACCCTGCTCGACGTCGACCACGGCACGTACCCCTTCGTGACCTCGTCGAACCCGACCGCGGGCGGCGCCTGCACCGGCGCCGGCATCGGCCCGACCAAGATCGACCGGGTCATCGGCATCCTCAAGGCCTACACCACCCGCGTCGGCTCCGGCCCGTTCCCGACCGAGCTGCTCGACGCGGACGGCGAGGCGCTGCGCCGGATCGGCGGCGAGCGCGGTGTCACCACCGGCCGCGACCGCCGCTGCGGCTGGTTCGACGCCGTGATCGCGCGCTACGCGACCCGGGTCAACGGCCTCACCGACTTCTTCCTCACCAAGCTGGACGTGCTGACCGGCTGGGAGCAGATCCCGGTCTGCGTCGCGTACGAGATCGACGGCAAGCGGGTCGAGGAGCTCCCCTACAACCAGTCGGACTTCCACCACGCCAAGCCGATCTACGAGACGCTGCCGGGCTGGACCGAGGACATCAGCAAGGCGAAGTCCTTCGCCGATCTGCCGAAGAACGCCCAGGCGTACGTGAAGGCGCTGGAGGAGATGTCGGGCGCGCCGATCTCCGCCATCGGCGTCGGCCCGGGCCGCGACGAGACGATCCAGATCAACTCGTTCATCTGAGTCGGAACCCGCTCTTCACCGAGGGCCCCGCAGGACGCACCGTCCTGCGGGGCCCTTCGTCGTCCCGGATCCTCCGCGCTGGATCCTCCGCGCTGGATCTTCTGCACTCAGGCTTTTGCACTAGTTCAAACACCTATTGCCTCTAGTGCACAATCGGGCTACGTTCGGATCATGACCGCGAAGCAGCCCGCACCCGTCACCCTCACCGGCCGCCACATCCGCCTGGAGCCGCTGGAGCGCCGCCACCTCGCCGACCTCTGGACCGCCATCGGCCCCGACCCCGACGTCTGGCGCTGGACCATGTCGCCGCAGCCCGGCTCGCAGGAGGAGCTCGGCGCGATCCTCGACACCCGGATCGCGGAGGCGGCCGCGGGCGAGTCGGTGAACTTCGCCGCCGTCGACCTCGCGAGCGGCCGGGCCGTCGGCGTCACCGGCTACCACGACCACAGCGCGCCGGACGAGTCCGTGGAGATCGGCGGCACCTGGTACGCCCGCTCGGTCTGGCGCACGGCGGTCAACACCGAGGCCAAGCTGCTGCTCCTGCGCCACGCCTTCGAGGACCTCGGCATGGGCCGGGTCTTCTGGAAGACCGACGCCCGCAACGAGCGCTCCCGCGCCGCGGTCCTGCGCCTCGGCGCCCAGTACGAGGGGACCCTGCGCCGCCACCGGCTGCGCCCCGACGGCAGCTGGCGGGACAGCGTCTACTTCTCGATGCTCGCCGACGAGTGGCCGGCGGCCGAGTCCCGGCTGACGGAACGGCTCTCCCGGGGCTGAGCCGCGCCCCGGCCGGCCGCGCGGCTACTTCCGGTCCCCCGCGGCGGCATGGCCGGCCGCCAACTCGCGCTTCACCGCACGGAGTTCGGAGGGCTTGACGTTCACCAGCCAGACCAGCCAGCCGACGAACAGGACGGCGAGCAGGAGCGCCGACAATCCGGCGACGAGAAGCGCATTCACCGGGATGCGGAAATGCGCCGGGACGGGTGGGGCCGGTGGGGCCGATGGGGAAGGCCGAGTACGGAGGGGAGGGGCATGGCTGTCTCCGGTCGATGATTTCGGGCGCCGCGACCATGCATCTGATGTGTCATTACGGCCGATTGACGACTGTTTGACGACTGTTTAGGCGGCAACAAGTCAGCGAGTGACACGGATGACCATAGGGTCAAGGTGCCAGAGTTGCTACCGAGCGGAAGGACGTTCACTCCATCGTGGGGTATCCCCCATTTCGGTAGCTAGGGCCCGGCACGCGCGGCACACTTCACCGGAAGCATCGACGCCAGCCGCGACCCGGAGAAGAGAGTCATGCCACCCCGCTTGTCGCCGACCGTGCGCCAGCAGCGCCTCGGGATCGAGTTGCGCAGGATGCGCGAGCTCGTGGGCGTCACGCCCAAGAGCCTGGCCGCCACCATCGGCACCGACCTGCCCAAGATCTCCCAGATGGAGAACGGGAAGTCGGGCATCAGCGCCGAGCGGCTCCGGATCTGGGCACTCACCTGCGGTTGCGCGGACGGCCCCTACCTGGACGCGCTGCTGACGATGACTCAGGACCGGCGCAAGTACTGGTGGGACGGCTACCGCGGCCGGCTGCCGAACGCGATCATCGACATCGCGGAGATGGAGCACCACGCGTCCTCCCTCTCCATCCTGAACAGCACCTTCATCCCCGGACTGCTGCAGACCCCGGAGTACGCCGCCGCGGTGTTCGAGCGGCTCCCCCCGCAGTACCGGCAGGAGGCCGACGTCCGGAAGGCATTCCGGATTCGGCGCCAGCAGATCTTCGTCGACCACCCGAAGCCGTACAGCGCATTCCTGCACGAGTCCGCGCTGCGCATGCAGTTCGGCGGTCCGGAAGTACTGCGCGACCAGTTGCGGAGCCTGTTGGAGAATTCCGAACGGCCCGGTGTGGAGATCCGGGTGATCCCGTTCAGCGTGCCCACCTACACCGGCTCCGGAGAGAGCCTGTACCTCGCCCGCGGACCCGTCCCGGAACTCGACACCGTCCAGATCGATCTCTCCCACGGGCCGAAATTCGTGCACACCCAGGCCGAATTGGCCTCCTACCGCCGGATCAAGGAGGAGACCGCGGCCATCGCGCTCGGGCCGGACGAGTCCCGGGACTTCATCCGGGCCTTGCTGAAAGACTTCGCATGAGTACCTGGCGCAAGGCCTCGGCCAGCGGCGAGAGCACCGACTGCGTCGAGGTCAGATCGGCGGGCGAGCTGGTGGAGATCCGAGAGTCCGACCGGCCCGAGGTCGTCGTGCAGACCACCCCCCGCAAGTGGGCCGCCTTCGTCCGCGGGGTGAAGTCCGGGGAGTTCGACCGGTACGGCGACTTCAGCCGGCCGTGACGCCCGGCCCGGACGTGCCGTCCACGCCGCCCCGGAAGTGCCGTCCGCCCCGGGCCCGGAAGCACGGTCCGACCCGCTCCGGACCTGCGGTCCACCCCGCTCCGGAAGCCCGGTCCGCCCCACTCCGGAAGTGCGGTCCGCCCCGGCCCGCCGCGTGCGCCAGGACCCCCCGCTTGCCCTAGGCTTGCAGCCCACAGTGGACCCCTGCGCCTGACACGGCACTCCGGGTGGGGTGCGCGTGCGGGAGAAATCGGAGCATCCGAGGATGGCTCGGCACCTGATCACCAGCGCCCTTCCGTACATCAACGGGATCAAGCACCTGGGCAACATGGTCGGGTCCATGCTCCCGGCGGACGTCCACGCCCGGTACCTGCGCCGACGAGGGCACGAGGTGCTGTTCATCTGCGCCACCGACGAGCACGGCACGCCCGCCGAACTGGCCGCCCAGGAAGCCGGGTTGCCCGTCGCGGAGTTCTGCGCCCGGGCGCACGACGCGCAGCGGGCGGTGTACGAGGGCTTCGGGCTCTCCTTCGACCACTTCGGCCGCAGCTCCTCGCCGCAGAACCGGGAGATCACCCAGGAGATCGCCCGCGAACTGCAGCGCAACGGCTTCATCGAGGAGCGCGCGATCCGCCAGGTGTACTCCAACGCCGACGGCCGCTTCCTGCCGGACCGCTACATCGTCGGCACCTGCCCGCACTGCGGCTACGACAAGGCCCGCGGCGACCAGTGCGAGAACTGCACCCGGGTGCTCGACCCGACCGACCTGCTGGAGCCGCGCTCGGCGATCAGCGGCAGCTCCGACCTGGAGGTCCGGGAGACCCGCCACCTGTTCCTGCTCCAGTCCAAGCTCACCGAGGAGGTCGAGGACTGGGTCGCCGCCCACGCCGACGACTGGCCGGTGCTGGCCTCCTCGATCGCCCGCAAGTGGCTGACCGAGGGCCTCCAGGACCGCTCGATCACCCGCGACCTGGAGTGGGGAGTCCCGGTGCCCGCCGACGTGTGGCCCGAACTGGCCGCCGAGGGCAAGGTGTTCTACGTCTGGTTCGACGCCCCGATCGAGTACATCGGCGCCACCAAGGAATGGGCGGACGCGGCCCCGGCCGGGCAGCTGCGGGACTGGAAGTCCTGGTGGTACGAGGTCGACGAGACCGTCCGCTACACCGAGTTCATGGCCAAGGACAACGTCCCGTTCCACACCGTGATGTTCCCGGCCACGCTGCTCGGCTCGCGCCGACCGTGGAAGAAGGTCGACTACGTCAAGGCCTTCAACTGGCTGACGTACTACGGCGGGAAGTTCTCCACCAGCCAGAAGCGCGGCGTCTTCACCGACGTCGCGCTGGAGCTGCTGCCCGCCGACTACTGGCGCTACTTCCTGATGGCGCACGCGCCCGAGTCGGACGACTCCAGCTTCACCTGGGACCTGTTCGCCTCGGTGGTCAACAAGGACCTCGCCGACACCCTCGGCAACTTCGTCAACCGGGTGCTCTCCTTCAGCCGCAAGCGCTTCGGCGACGACGTCCCGGGCGGGCACGCGCCGGGGCAGGCCGAGCAGCGCCTCGGCGAGCAGGTCGCCGCGCTGCTCGCCGAGTACGAGGCCCAGCTGGACTCGCTCAACTTCCGCAAGGCGGCGCAGGCCCTGCGCGCGCTGTGGAGCGCGGGCAACGCGTACCTGGACGAGAAGGCGCCCTGGCTGCAGGTGAAGACCGACCCGGAGGCGGCGGCGCTGACCCTGCGCACCGCGATGAACCTGATCCACCTGTACGCGGTGGTCTCCGAACCGTTCATCCCGGCCACCGCGGCGGCGATGCGCGGGGCCTTCGCGCTGCCCGAGGACTCCCCGGCCGCCACCCGGGACTGGATCGCCCCGCAGGAGGCGCGGGCGCTGGACCTGGTGCCGGCCGGGACGGCGTTCACGGTGCCGCCGGTGCTGTTCGCCAAGATCACGGACGAGGACCTGGCGGCCTGGACGGCGCGCTTCGGCGGCTCGGCGGGCTGACCGGTGTGAACGGCCCCGCGGCGGCGGGGCCCGGCCGATTTCCCGTTGCCCCGGCCGGTCTGCGGTTGCCACGATCCTTCGATGACGACCTTCACCGGCCCCGACGGCACCCCACTCGGCTACCGCGTCCTCGGCGAGGGCGAGCCGCTGCTCGTCCTCGCCGGCGGCCCGATGCGCGACGCCGCGTACCTCGGCGACCTCGGCGGCCTCGGCGCGCACCGCGCCCTGCACGTCCTCGACCTGCGCGGCACGGGCCGATCGGCGCGCCCGGCCGACCCGGCGGGCTACCGGGTCGACCGGCAGGTGGCCGACGTCGAGGCGTTCCGGGCGCACCTCGGGCTCGACCGGGCCGACCTCCTCGCCCACTCCGCCGGCTGCTCGCTCGCCACCCTGTACGCGCTGCGGCACCCCGGGCGCACCGGCCGGCTGGTGCTGGTCACGCCCAGCCTCCGGATCCTCGGCGGCACCGCCACCGAGGACGACTACCGCGAGGCGGCCGAGGCCCGCGGCCTCGCCGACGAGGAGTGGTACCCGGCCGCCCGGGCCGCCGTCCGCGCCGCCTTCGCCGGCGGCACCGCCGACCCCGGCGCCGTGGCACCGCTCTTCCACGGCGACTGGAACGCCACCGCCCGCGCCCACGAGGCCGACTGCGCCGTCCAGAGCCACCCGGAGGCCGCCGCGGCGTACCACGCCGGCGGCTTCCGGCCCGCCGCCGTCCGCGCCGCCGTCGCCGAACTCCCGGTGCCGACGCTGCTGTTGGCCGGCGAGTACGACCCCGACCCGCGCCCCGGGGCGGTCCGCTCCGCGGCCGCGCTGTTCCGCCACGCCCGTGCCGCCGTCCAGCCCGGCGCCGGCCACTACCCGTGGCTCGACGATCCGGCCGCCTTCACCCGTACGGTGGCCGCCTTCCTCGCGGGCTGACGCGGCGGGCCGTCGGGTCTCCGGCCGTACGGTCGCGGGCCGTACGGTCGCGGGCCGTACGGTCGCCAGCTGTACGGTCGAGGACCCCGCGGCCGCCGGATCAGTCCCGGCGGGCCGTGTGGACGGTCATCGCGGAGAGGTAGAAGGCGTCCGGACGGTGCAGGATGCCGGTGGGGGCGTCCTCGGCGAGCAGTGCCTCCAGGGTGGCCCGGTCCTCGGCGTCGAGCTGCTCGGCGAGCTGGTCGTGGCGCCGGGTCAGCTGGGTGTGCAGGTAGCCGCGGACGGGCCCGGCGAGCGGGGCGGGGTGGTCGACCAGGAAGGTGCGGGTGCCGGTCGGGGTCAGTCCGGCCCGCCGCAGCATGGCCGGCCAGTCCTCGATCTCCTGGGTGCTGCCGGGCAGTTCGGCCCGCATGGCGCTGAAGCCGTCCTCGTGGGCGGCGTCCATCCGGGCCTGGAAGCCGGGCCGGCCGAGGCCGAAGTCGCGCGGCAGGTAGCGCGCCGGCAGGCCGCTCTCCGCGACGGCGAGCAGACCGCCGGGCCGCAGCACCCCGGCGAGCGAGGTGAGCGCGGCCTGCTGGTCGCCCAGGTGGTGGACGGCGTTGCCGGACCAGATCAGGTCGGCCTCGCCGAGCTTGCCGAACTCCTCGGGCAGGTCGGCCTGTTGGGTGCCGAGCCGACCGCCGGAGCGGGTCCGGGCGCGCTCCAGCAGGGCGGCCGACTGGTCGACCGCCACCACCTCGGCCGCCGGGAAGACCTCCGCCAGCAGTCCGGCGATCACCCCGGGGCCGCTGCCGACGTCGAGGACCCGCCGCACCTCGCCCTCCCCGTGCAGGCCGAGCAGCCAGCGCCCGGCCTCGGTGACGGCGCCGGCCCGCAGGTCGGCCTCCAGCTCCAGGTGCGCGGCGAGCGCGTCCCAGTCGAAGTCGGCGGCGGGAACGTGCCCGTGGCCGTGGGAGTGCCCATGGGAGTGGGAGTGGCCGTGCCCGTGGGAGTGGCCGTGCTGCTGCGCTGACATCCGGATTCTCCGATCGTGGGTGGGTTGACGAAAGCTTCCCGCTCAGGCGGGCAGGGCGGCGCCGGACGCGCGGTACGTCCGCACCGCCCGGTCGAGCTCCTCGGCCACGAGGTCGTGGTCGAGCGCGAAG
Source organism: Kitasatospora sp. NPDC127116 (assembly GCF_042677365.1). Lineage (NCBI taxonomy): Bacteria > Bacillati > Actinomycetota > Actinomycetes > Kitasatosporales > Streptomycetaceae > Kitasatospora > Kitasatospora sp. NPDC127116. Next base: position 40,427 of record NZ_JBHXTL010000033.1, on the reverse strand, counting down.
GCCGCCGCCGCGCCCATCCCGGCGGCGGTGACCACCTGGGCACGCGGGTCGGCGACGTTGCCGACCGCCCAGACGCCGGGGAGGCTGGTGCGGCCGGTCCGGTCGGTGGTGACCCAGCCGTTGTCGTCCCGGGCGCAGTCGAGGCCGAAGAGCAGCGCGTCCCGGGGCACCGGCCGCGGGAAGACGAACACCGCCTCGCGCGGCACCACCTGCCCGGTGGCGAGTTCGACGCCGCGCAGCCGCCCGTCGTCGGACACCAGGCGGACGATCCGGCCCTCGACCACCCCGACGTCCCGGGCCGCGAGCCGTTCCCGCTCGGCGTCCGTCAGCGCCAGGGTGTGCGCGAGCAGCACCACGTCCGCCGACCACTGCCGCAGCAGCAGCGCCTGGTTGACCGCCCCCGGGCCGGTGCCGAGCACTCCGAGCGGTCGGTCGCGGACCTCCCAGGCGTGGCAGTACGGGCAGTGCAGCACGTCGTGGCCCCACCGCTCGACCAGGCCCGGCAGCTCCGGCAGCCCGTCCCGCAGCCCGGTGGCGACGACCACCCGGCGCGCGTGCAGCACCGGCCCGCCGGCCAGGTGGACCACGAAGCCCGACCCGGCGGACCCGGCCGGCTCGGCGGACTCGATCCGATCGCTCTGCTCGGCCGACTCGATGTGATCGCTGTGCTCGACGGACTCGATGTGCTCGACCCGGGCGTCGATCAGGTCCACCCCGTACCGGGCGACCTCCTCCCGCCCGACCGCCAGCAGCGCCGCCGGGGGCATGCCGTCCCGGCTCAGGTAGCCGTGCATGTGGGCGGCGGGCGCGTTGCGCGGCTCGCCGGCGTCCACCACGGCGACCCGGCGACGGGCCCGGCCCAGCACCAGCGCGGCGTTCAGCCCCACCGCTCCGGCGCCGACCACCACCACGTCGTAGCGCTCGCGTTCCCCGATCCCGGTCGTCCCGGGTGTCCCGGTCGTTCCTGCCGTCCCTGCCGTCTCGCCCATGGCGCTCACCTCCACCGCCAGGCTGCGGGCCGCCCTACAGCATCGGCAAGCTTTGTTGCCGCCTCAGCAAACCACTGCGAGGTCACCCCCTCGTCCGCCGCCAGTACGACCGGGCGGCCACCGCCAGCGCGACCCCGTACCCGGCGAACCCGCACATCCCGACCCAGGAGATCTCCAGCGCGCTCTGCTCACTGGCGAACTCCCCCAGCCTGATCCGCGTCACCCCGGCGGTGCACAGCGTCAGGTAGCCGATCCCGACCACCCCGTACGGCGCCAGCGAAGCCGCGCCCAGCAGGGCCGGGGTGAGCGGCAGCCAGCGCGGCACCCGGCGGCCGCGCAGCGGCAGGGTCCAGCGCGGGAAGACCTGCCCCCACGGGCGGACCAGTCCCCAGAGCAGGAACACCCCGAGCAACGCCAGCAGCACGGTGCCGTCGAGGCCCCGGCGTTCCAGGGCGAGCCAGAGCCCGGAGGAGCCGTTGCGCACGTAGCTCGCGTACATCTGGTCGCCGCTGATCCCGGCGAAGCTGCCGCCGAACGCCCAGATCAGCTTCATCAGCACGTACGGAACGAACGCCAGCGTGCCTGCCCAGGCGGCGAGTTGGACGATCGGCGGGGCCGCTGCGGGAGCCGGCGCCACCCGTTCGGCCCGGCCGCCCGGGCCGCCGCGGGCACCGGGCCGCAGCCCCGGGGCGGTGCGGGCCAGCAGCACCGCCCCCACCGCCGCCAGGGTGCGCTCCACCGCGTCGGGGACGCTGTCCACCCGCTGGCCGAACAGCAGCGTCACCAGGTCCATCAGCAGGCCCCAGGCCCCGACCGCGGCCGCCCCGCACACCAGCCACAGCAGCCACCACAGCCCCCGCACCGGCGTTCGCCGCACCACCGCCACGCCGGCGGCCGCCGAGGCGACCCCCACGGCGGCCACCACCCACCCCGGCCAGTCCGCCCCCAGCAGCCGCGTCCCGCCCAGCGCGCACCCCAGCCCGAACCCGGCGTACCCGAGGCCCCAGCCGGTCACCGCCCACCCGTTCCTCACCATGCCGACAGGCTCGCCCGCGCCACCCCCGCCGCTCCTCCCCCGGTGCGGTGATCCGGCTCCCCCACCCGAGGGAGCCGAGCCGCGTTTGCGCTGGAGTGCACTCCAACTCCTAATCTCTGACACGCAACTGATCGCCAACCAGGGGGAACGGCCATGCGCTACCGCGTTCTCGGCGGCACCGGCATCGAGGTGAGCACCTACTGCCTCGGCACCATGATGTTCGGCTCCGTCGGCAACTCCGACCACGACGACTGCGCCCGGATGATCGGCACCGCGGTCGACCGGGGCATCAACTTCATCGACACCGCGGACATGTACTCGGCCGGCGAGTCCGAGGAGATCGTCGGCAAGGCACTGGCCGCCCGTGGCGACCGCGACGAGATCGTGCTCGCCACCAAGGTGCACTTCCCGATGGGCGAGGGCCACAACCGGGGCGGCAACTCGCGGCGCTGGATCGTCCGCGAGGTCGAGGAGAGCCTGCGTCGGCTGCGGACCGAGTGGATCGACCTGTACCAGGTCCACCGACCGGACCACACCACCGACATCGAGGAAACCCTCTCCGTCCTCGGCGACCTCGTCCGGGCGGGCAAGATCCGCGCCTTCGGCTGCTCCACCTTCCCCGCCGAGCAGATCGTGGACGCCCACCACGTCGCCGAGCGCCGCGGCCTGCAGCGCTTCCGCACCGAGCAGCCGCCGTACTCGCTGCTCGCCCGGGGCGTGGAGCGCGAGGTGCTGCCCGTCGTCCAGCGGCTGGGCATGGGCGCGCTGACCTGGGGCCCGCTCGCCGGTGGCTTCCTGACCGGCCGCTACCGCAAGGACCGCCCGATCGACCTCAGCCGGGGCCGGGCCGCCCTCCACCCGCACCGCTTCGACCCGGAGCTGCCCACCACGGCGGCCAAGCTGGAGGCCGTCGAGGCCCTCACCGCCCTCGCCGAGGAGCTCGGCCGCACCCTCCCCGAGCTGGCCACCGCCTTCCCGGCGGCCCACCCGGCCGTCACGTCGGTGATCATCGGCCCGCGCACCGCGGCGCAGCTCGAATCGGCCCTCAAGGCCGCCGACCTGGTCCTGGACGACGCCACCCTCGACCGCATCGACGCCATCGTCCCGCCCGGCACCGACCTCTACCGGGCCGACGGCGTCTGGCAGCCCCCGGCCCTCACCACGCCGGCCCTGCGCCGCCGCCCGGTGTCCGACCGCCCCGCGGCCTGAGCCCCGGCCCTCCCCCTCCCCGTCTCTGCCCGCCTGCCCGGCCTTCGCCCGTCCGCCCGTCCGCCCGGCCACGACGGCCGGGCGGGCCGGAACTCACCCCCTCGGGGCGGCGAAGCAGTGGACGGTGACGGTGCGTCCGGAGGCCCACTGCTGGTCTCCGCCGCCGAGGTGGGTCCAGCCGAGGCGGCGGTAGAGGGCCACGGCGGCGGTGTCGGTGGCGAGCACGTCGAGGACGGGGTGCAGGCCGAGCGCCCGCCCGTGCGCCACGGCGCAGGCCAGCAGCCGGGCGCCGACCAGGTGGCCGCGCGCCCCGGGGGCGACGTAGAGCCGGCCGATCACGGCGGTGAGCTCCGGGCGGCCGCCGGTGCGCCCGCTCCACAGGACGGGGGCGAGGTCGCCCGGGGCGCTGCGGGCCAGGCCGACGTGCCCGCTGAGCCGGCCGTCCGACTCGGCGATCCAGGCGGCGAGCAGGCCGTCCGGGGTCAGCCAGGCGGCGGGGCGGTCGGGCCAGTCGGCGGGATAGCCGTCGACGGTGTGGACGTCGCCCAGCACCCGGACGCAGTCGGCGAGGTCGTCGGCGCGGCGCGGTCTGACGACCACCCCCGCCCCGGCCTGCCCTGGTTCGGACGCGACGACGGTGGCGCGTTCTTCGAGGTCTGCCATGCCGGTACGTTACCGGCCGGCCCTCACCGTCGCAGCAGGTCGACGACCCCGGTCAGGTCCTCGCCGCCGCCACCGACCTCCAGTCGGCGCTCCATCAACCGGAAGTACGGTTCGAGGAGTTCGGCGCTCACCCGCTGCTCCTCGGCGGTGCGCAGCAGCGTCTCCTTGCCGGCCACCTGCATCGCCAGGTTGGACACCACGTCCCGGGCGTAGTCGCCGCTCTCCAGCTGCGCCGCCGTCCTGGCCACCGAGCCGGACATCGCGGCCAGCCAGTCGCCCAGCAGCGGCGCCAGCCCGCTCGGCGCCACGGCCTCGCCGCGGACCAGCGCGAAGGCGTGCGCGATCCCGGCGAACATCCCGTACATCCCGCTGAGCAGCGCCACGTCGTGCAGCGCCGCGTACCCGGCGTCGGCGCCCACGTAGCGGGTGCCGGCCGGGACGGCGAGGGCGCCCCCGTGCTCCTCGAACAGCTCGGACGAGCCGCTGTAGAACACGTACGCCCCGGCCGCCGGGACGCCGATCATCGGCGGGACGGCCATGATCCCGCCGTCCAGGTAGCGGGCGCCGCGCTCCTCGGCCCAGGCGGCCCGGGCACGGGCCTGCCCGGGAGTGCCCGTGACCAGGTTGACCAGGTCCTTGCCGGTCAGGTCGACGCCGTCCAGCGCCGCCGGCACGGAGGCGTCGTCGAGCAGGCAGACGACGACCAGCCGGTTCGCGGCGACGGCCCGCGCGACGGTGGCGGCGACGGTGGCGCCGCGGGCGGCGAGTCCGTCGGCACGGGCGGCGGTGCGGTTCCAGACGGTCAGCGGGTGCCCGGCGGCGAGCCAGGCCTCGGCCAGCGCGGTGCCCATAGCGCCGAGGCCGAGCAGGGTGAGCGGGGTCCTGGGGGTGTTCTCAACGGGGTTGGTTGCCATGGCAGTCAGCCTCCGCGCCGGCCCCGGAAACGATCAAGTACGCACTTCGAAGTGGGTGGTTACCCTGGGGTGAGCATCGAGCTGGCAGGGGCCGGAAGGGGTGGGCATGGCGATCGTGTCGAGGCCTGGGGCGCACGTCTGCGGGACCGACGCCGCGATGGACGTGATCGGCGGCAAGTGGAAGGTGTCGATCCTCTGGGCCCTGGGCGAACGCCCGCACTGCCGCTTCGGCGAGCTGCGCCGGCTGCTGCCGGGGATCACCGAGAAGGTGCTGGCCGCGCACCTGCGCGAGATGGAGGCGCACGGCATCGTGCACCGGGAGGCGTACGACGAGGTGCCGCCCCGGGTCGAGTACGCGCTGACCGGGGCGGGGCACCGCCTGAACACGGCGCTGGGGCCGCTGGGGGACTGGGGCCGGGAGCACGTCCTGGGCGAGGCGCCCCGCCCGGCGTAGCCTCGCCCGGCGCAGCGCGGCCCCGGCCTACGCGATCGCGGCCTACGCGATCGCGGCCGACACCACCGCCGCCACCGCGATGTTGCAGGCCGCGGACACCCACACCGCCGGGTGCGGCTCCGGATCGACCAGGATCTCGCCGAGCCTGCCCGGCGTCAGCAGGTCCACCAGCCAGAACGCGACGGCCATCAGCACCAGCCCGAGCAGGCCGTAGCAGGCCGTCGACACCAGGCCCTTGGCGAAGTCGGCATAGGTGTACATGATCGCGGTGAAGACGATGCCGCCGATGCCGAGCAGGGCGGAGCTGAGCAGGACGGCGGCGTTGCGGTTGCGCTCGACCCAGATCTGCCGGCCGAGCTTGCCGGGCGTCAGCAGGTCGACCAGGCCGATGCCGAGGAGCAGCAGCACCACGCCGAGGGTGCCGTAGGCCGCCGCCGCACCGAGCCCGTGCAGGATGTCGTTCATCGTGGTTCCAGCCCCCGGTCCGCTCACGCCGTCCCCCGCGACCGTGCCGGTCGGGGCCCCCGACCTGCCTGGTCAAGGGTTGGCAAAAGATACCCCACCCGGGTGAGGGGCGGACCGGGGGCCGGGAAACCGGGGACGGGTCAGTCCTCCTCCCGCACCAGGTGGTCGACGCAGGCCGCGACGGCCAGCAGCAGACCGGCGTCCGCACCGTCGGCGATCTCCACCCCGTAGGTGTCCCGGATCCGGAACCACTTGCGGCTGATCCGGGCCAGCTCGTCGCCGTGCCGGTTCTCGATCCGGTAGTCCTTGTCGATCAGGTTGCCGTGGATCTTCAGCTCGCCGCCGGAGGCCAGCTCCACCAGGTACTTGTCCCGGAACGGGGTGAACAGCTTCTCCCGGACGGTGGCGACCACCTCGCCGTCGGCGTCCTCGATCCTCATCGCGTCGCGGACGGCGAGCATCTTCTCCCTCACCACCGCGACCACCCGCCCGTGCGCGTCCTTCAGCTCGAAGGTGTCCCGCAGCCGCAGGACCTTGCCGTCCACCAGGAACGCCTTGTGCCCCCGGTCGTCCTCGATCCAGTAGTCGTCGCCGACCGCGAACAGCTTCTCCCTGACCAGATACCGCACCGTGCGACCTCCTCCGTGTTGACGTCGCCCCATTCGACCCCGAGCGCCCGGCCGCGGAGAAGCACCGCCACGGAGCACCGGCCGAAAACCCCGTCGCACGGCGGCCCCCGATCCCCTTCAATACCGCCATGCACCCCGACCTCACCAACGGCCTCACCAACGGCCTCACCAGCGGCCTCACCAGCGGCCTCACCACCGCCGAGCTGCGCAGCGAGCGCCTCGACCTGCTGCCGATCGCCCCCGGGCACGCCGAGGAGCTGGCGGCCGCGCTCGCCGACCCGGCCCTGCACGCCTTCACCGGCGGCCGCCCGGCCACCGTCGAGGAGCAGCGCGCCCGCTGCGCCCGGCTCGCCGCCGGCTCCCCCGACCCGGCCGAGGCCTGGGGCAACTGGGTGCTGCGGCTGCGCGCCGACGGCGCCCTCACCGGCTACGTGCAGGCCACCGTCCGCCCCGACGCCTCCGAGGCCGAGGTCGCCTGGGTGGTCGGCACCCCCTGGCAGCGCCGCGGCCTGGCCACCGAGGCCGCCCGCGCCCTGCTCGCCCACCTCGCCGCCGCCGGCGTCACCACCGCCGCCGCCCACATCCACCCCGACCACCACGCCTCCGCCGCCGTCGCCCGCGCCCTCGGCCTGCGCCCCACCGCCCGCACCCAGGACGGCGAGACCCGCTGGCAGTCCGATCTCACCCGGCACGCCCGGAATGCGGGCACCCGGCGTGCGGTTTGATTGACGCATGGCATCTCGTGCACGTGTACGCGCCCCCGAGCTGGTCGGGGCAGGCGGTTGGCTGAACACCGGCGGCAAGGAGCTAGCGCTCGCCGACTTCCGGGGCAAGATCACCATCCTGGACTTCTGGACCTTCTGCTGCATCAACTGTCTGCACGTCCTGGACGAGCTGCGGGAGCTGGAGGAGAAGCACCGCGACACCGTGGTGATCGTCGGGGTGCACTCGCCGAAGTTCGTGCACGAGGCCGACCACCAGGCGGTCGTCGACGCCGTCGCCCGCTACGAGGTGCACCACCCGGTACTGGACGACCCGGCGCTGGTGACCTGGAAGCAGTACGCCGTCCGGGCCTGGCCGACGCTGGTGGTGATCGACCCGGAGGGCTACGTGGTCGCCCAGCACGCCGGCGAGGGCCACGCCCACGCGCTCGCCCGGCGGGTCGAGGAGCTGGAGGCCGAGCACGCCGCGAAGGGCACGCTGCGCCGCGGCGACGGCCCGTACGTGGCGCCGGAGCCGAGCGCCGGGGACCTCAAGTTCCCCGGCAAGGCGGTCCGGCTGCCGAACGGCCACTTCCTGGTCGCCGACTCCGGCCACCACTCGCTGGTCGAGCTGGCCGAGGACGGCGAGACGGTGGTGCGCCGGATCGGCGACGGGCAGCGCGGCCTGGTGAACGGCGACGGCGCGGACGGCGCCGGCCCGCGGTTCAGCGAGCCGCAGGGCCTCGCGCTGCTCCCCGAGGGCCACCCGTACGACTACGACGTGGTCGTGGCCGACACCGTCAACCACGCCCTGCGCGGTGTCCGTCTCGCCGACGGCCGGGTGACCACCCTGGCCGGCACCGGCCGCCAGTGGTGGCAGGGCTCGGCCACCGAGGGCACGGCCCGCGAGGTGGACCTCTCCTCGCCGTGGGACGTCGCCTGGTTCGACGGCCGGGTGTGGATCGCGATGGCCGGCGTGCACCAGCTGTGGTCGTACGACCCGGCCGCCGGCACCGTCGCGGTCGCGGCCGGCACCACCAACGAGGGCCTGGTGGACGGGCCCGCCGCCGAGGCCTGGTTCGCCCAGCCGTCCGGCCTCGCGGTGTCGGCGGACGGCGAGCGGCTCTGGGTCGCCGACTCCGAGACCTCCTCGCTGCGCTGGGTTTCACGTGAAACAAAGGCGGTCCGCACCGCCGTCGGCAGCGGCCTGTTCGACTTCGGCCACCGCGACGGCGCGGCCGGTCAGGCACTGTTCCAGCACCCGCTGGGCGTCACCGTGCTGCCGGACGGCTCGGTGGCCGTCGCCGACACCTACAACCACGCGCTGCGCCGCTACGACCCGGCGAGCGGCGAGGTCAGCACCCTGGCCACCGACCTGCGCGAGCCCTCCGGGGCGGTCCTGGTGGACGGGGACATCGTGGTGGTCGAGTCGGCCCGGCACCGGCTGACCAGGCTGCGGCTGCCGGAGGAGGCGGTGCAGGTCGAGTCGGTGGCGCACCGCACCCGGCGCGCGGCCACCGAGGTCGCCCCGGGCGCCTTCCGGCTGGACGTGGTCTTCGAGGCGCCGAACGGCCAGAAGCTGGACGAGCGCTACGGCCCCTCCACCCGGCTGCTGGTCAGCGCGACCCCGCCCGAGCTGCTGGTCTCCGGCGCGGGCGCGGACACCGACCTCTCCCGTGAACTGGTGCTCTCCGCCGAGGTCACCGAGGGCGTGCTGCACGTCTCGGCGATGGCCGCCTCCTGCGACGACGACCCGGAGATCGAGTACCCGGCCTGCCACGTGCACCAGCAGGACTGGGGCGTGCCGGTGACGCTGGTGGCCGACGGCGCCCGCCGCCTGCCGCTGGTCCTCGCCGGGATGGAGTAACACCGGACGACGCGCGGCTTCGCGGAACGGCGCGGAACGACGCGAAGGGGCCCGGCGGACGACCGCCGGGCCCCGCTCGCCGCCGTTCTCAGCCCTCCAGGAAGGCCTTGAGCGCGCTCGCCAGCAGGTACGGGTCCTCCGCCCCGCACAGCTCGCGCGCCGAGTGCATGGAGAGCGCCGCGATGCCGCAGTCCACCGTCCTGATGCCCAGTCGCGCCGCCGTGATCGGGCCGATCGTCGTCCCGCAGGGCATGGCGTTGTTGGAGACGAAGCTCTGCCACGGCACGCCGGCCTTCTCGCAGGCGGCGGCGAACACCGCCCGGCCGACGCCGTCGGTCGCGTAGCGGTTGTTGACGTTGACCTTGAGGATCGGCCCGCCGTTCGGCATCGGGTGGTGGCCCGGCTCGTGCCGCTCGCTGTAGTTCGGGTGGACGGCGTGGCCCATGTCCGAGGAGAGGCAGACGGTGCCGGCGAGCGCCCGGGCCCGGTCCTCGGTGGTGCCGCCGCGCGCGTGGATCGTCCGGTCCATGACGTTGCCGAGCAGGGGGCTCTGCGCGCCGGTGTCGGACTCGCTGCCGGTCTCCTCGTGGTCGAAGGCGGCCAGCACCGGGATGTACGGCAGGTCGGCGGCGCCGTCGGCGGTGGCGACGGCGGCGAGCGCGGCGGTGGCCGCGTGCACCGAGAGCAGGTTGTCCAGGCGCGGGGCGGCCAGCAGCTCGCGGTCGCGGCCCAGGTAGGAGGCGGGCTGGACGTCGTGGGTCATGAGGTCCCAGCCGACCACGTCGGCGGCGGCCAGACCGGCCCGCCCGGCGACGTAGGAGATCAGCGCGCCCTCGTCGACCGGGCCGAGGCCCCAGATCGGGGTGAGGTGGCGCTGCTTGTCGAGCTTCATGCCCTCGTTGACCTGGCGGTCCAGGTGGATGGCGAGCTGCGGGACGCGCAGCAGCGGCTCGTCCAGCTGGACCAGCCGGACGGTGCCGTCCTTGAGCGCGAGCCGGCCGGAGAGACCGAGGTCGCGGTCCAGCCAGGTGTTCAGCGGGACGCCGCCGTAGATCTCCACCGCGACCTGCCGCCAGCCCTCGGAACCGGTGTCCGGGACGGGCTTGACCCGCAGGTTGGGCGAGTCGGTGTGGGTGCCGACGATCCGGAACGGGGTCTCGGGGCCCGCCCCCTGCGGCAGGTACCAGGCGATCAGCGCGCCCCCGCGGATCAGGTAGCGCCCGCCGGCCGCGTCGTCCCACGCGTCCGTCTCGGCGACCTGCCGGAAGCCCGCCTTCTCCAGCCGCTCCGCGGCGCTCGCCACCGCGTGGTACGGCGAGGGCGAGGTGCCGAGGAACGCGATCAGGTCGTCGCTGTGCGTCCGGTCGAAAAATGCCTGGCGGGCGGCGGTCGACATACTGCTCCTGGGTCGAGTGAGGGCCGAAGCCGGATGGGGAGTCGACTTCGCACCTGAGCATATGCCCGTACACGGACACGGCATTCGGAACGCCTCAACCGCGAACCGGCCCGCGCGGCCGGTGGTTTCCGTCCTCCGGACCGCGGCCGCGGACACACCGAAGGGCCCGGTGGCAGCCGGGCCCTTCGGTGCGAGGGTGTGTCAGGCGGTTCGAATGCCGGGAGGCGTCCCGCACGGCGCGCCCCGGGAAGGGCGGTGGCGGGTGGCCCCGGGACGGGTGGCCTAGAAGGCCTCCTCCGCCAGCTCCATGATCTCGTTGTCGATGCCCTCGGCGATCAGTCGCTGCGGGGCGACGGTCGGCAGGACGTTCTTGGCGAAGAAGCGGGCCGCCGCGACCTTGCCCTGGTAGAAGGGGACGTCCTTCTCCGAGGCGCCGGCCTCCAGCTTGGCCAGGGCCACCGCGGCCTGGCGCAGCAGCAGCCAGCCGACCACGACGTCGCCGGAGACCATCAGCAGGCGGGTGGTGTTGAGGCCCACCTTGTACATGTTCTTGACGTCCTGCTCGACCGAGGTCAGGTCGGCGATCAGCTTGCCGACGATGGCCTCCAGGTCGCCCGCGGCCTTGGCGAGCAGGTCGCGCTCGGCGGCCAGGGCGTCGCCGCCCTCGGCGGAGCCGATGAACTTCTGGATCTGCTCGTTCAGCGCGGTGAGCGCCTGGCCGCCGTCCTTGACGATCTTGCGGAAGAAGAAGTCCTGGCCCTGGATCGCCGTGGTGCCCTCGTACAGGGTGTCGATCTTGGCGTCCCGGATGTACTGCTCGATCGGGTACTCCTGGAGGTACCCGGAGCCGCCGAAGGTCTGGAGCGACTGGGCGAGCTGCTCGTAGGACTTCTCCGAGCCGTAGCCCTTGACGATCGGCAGCAGCAGGTCGTTGAGGCGCTCGGCGGCCTCGTCGCTCTCGCCGCGCAGCTTGGCGGCCATCATGTCGTCCTGGGTGGACGCGGTGAACAGGACCAGCGCGCGCATGCCCTCGGCGTAGGCCTTCTGGGTCAGCAGCGAGCGGCGCACGTCCGGGTGGTGGGTGATGGTGACGCGCGGGGCGGTCTTGTCCAGGAACTGCGATATGTCGGCGCCCTGCACGCGCTCCTTGGCGTACTCCAGGGCGTTCAGGTAGCCGGTGGAGAGGGTGGCGATGGCCTTCGTGCCGACCATCATGCGGGCGAACTCGATGATCTTGAACATCTGGCGGATGCCGTCGACCTTCTCGCCGAGCAGCCAGCCCTTGGCCGGGTGCTTGGCACCGAAGGTCATCTCGCAGGTGTTCGAGGCCTTGAGGCCCATCTTGTGCTCGACGTTGGTGGCGTAGACGCCGTTGCGCTCGCCCAGCTCGCCGGTCTCCCAGTCGAAGTCGAACTTGGGGACGATGAACAGGCCCAGGCCCTTGGTGCCCGGCTTGCCGCCCTCGGGGCGGGCCAGCACCATGTGGATGATGTTCTCGGACATGTCGTGCTCGCCCGAGGTGATGAAGCGCTTCACGCCCTCGATGTGCCAGGAGCCGTCCTCCTGCTGGATCGCCTTGGTGCGGCCGGCGCCCACGTCGGAGCCCGCGTCGGGCTCGGTGAGGACCATGGTGGAGCCCCACAGGCGGTCGGTCATCCGCTTGGCGACCTCGAGCTGCTCCTCGGTGCCCTCCTCGGCGATGACGCCGGCGAAGGCCGGGCCGGAGGAGTACATCCAGATGGCCGGGTTGGAGCCCAGGATCTGCTCGGCGAAGGCCCAGATCAGCGAGTTCGGGGTGACCTGGCCACCGATCGACTCCGGGATGCCCAGACGCCACCACTCGGCGTCCATGAAGGTCTGGTAGCTCTTCTTGAAGGTGGCCGGGACCGGCGCGGTGTTGGTCTCCGGGTCGAACACCGGCGGGTTGCGGTCGGTGTCGGCGAAGGACGCCGCGAGGTCGTTCTCGGCGAGGCGTGCGATCTCGCTGAGGATGTTCTTCGCGGTCTCGACGTCCATGTCCGCGAACGGTCCGGTGCCGTACACCTGCTCGCGGCCGAACACCTCGAAGAGGTTGAACTCCACGTCCCGCAGGTTGGACTTGTAGTGACCCATGGCCGTTATCTCCGGTTCGTCGCTTCCGGGAGACCGCCGCGTTCCGGCGTCCCGTACCCACCAGTAGGCATCATGATGCTACCCAGCGGTAACTTGGGCAAGCCCCCGCCGGTGAATCCGCTATGAACGTGGTCACGTCCCACAGTCGGGGCGACCACTCCTTGTCAGGATCGATGCCAGCACAAGAGGGTGCGCTCCCGCTAGCCTGTCCGTGTGTACGGATATGACCAGAACACATACCCGGGCGACCCCTACCAGCAGCAGGCGGAACCGCAGCAGGGCATGAACGGCATGCCCGGACCCGACGCCTACGGCGGGCAGTCGCAGCCCCCCCAGCAGTCCCTGTACCCCGAACCCTCGCCGCCCTCACTCGCGGACGCCGTGCGGGCCTTCACCACCGGCTCGATGGCGGTCGAGGACTTCCAGGCGATCTTCATCACCTCGAAGGTGCACTGCCCCCGCGGCGACCGCCCCGGCTTCCTGGCGCTGCACAACACCCCGACGCCGGTGATCCCGATGTTCAGCTCGCTGAAGGAGCTGCGCCGTTACGCGGGCAAGGAGTCCAAGCACTTCACCGTGACCGGCGCCGAGGTCCTGGACCTGCTGCCGACCGGCTACGGCTTCGCACTGGACATGGAGGGCGAGCACCGGATGGTGTTCGACGCCAAGGCCGTCGAGCAGATGGTCGACTTCACGATGCGCCGGATGTACGGCTGACCCATCCTGGAAGAGGAGCCCCCGCTCCTCCGTCACTACTTAGTTCAATTTTCAACTTGCTTGTTGTTGAGAATTGAACTAACCTCGTGCACGTAGGCCAGACACCCCCCGAAGGAGGCCGACATGCCCGCCGTGACCGTCGACAACCCGCTGACCCTCCCGCGCGTCGCCACGCCGGACCCCGCCGTCACGAGCGCACGGCCGGTCCTCACCGTGGCGACCGCCCCCGAGGGCTTCGAAGGCGAGGGCTTCCCCGTCCGCCGCGCCTTCGCCAAGATCAACCAGAAGTACCTCGACCCGTTCATCATGATGGACCAGATGGGCGAGGTGGATTATGCGGCCGGCGAGCCGAAAAGCTAGTCCAGTTGGGGGACTAGTCGCAAGAGGGCTCTGACCTGCGGCGACGCAGGACGAACATCGCATTCCAACCCAACTGAGGAGGCCGGCATGCCTGCCGTGACCGTTGAGAACCCGCTGATCCTGCCGCGCATCGCGGCCCCCGCCGAGGGCTCCGTCGCCCGCCCCGTCCTGGCCGTCTCCACCGCCCCCGAGGGCTTCGAGGGTGAAGGCTTCCCCGTCCGCCGCGCCTTCGCCAAGATCAACACCAAGTACCTCGACCCGTTCATCATGATGGACCAGATGGGCGAGGTGGACTATCAGGCTGGCGAGCCGAAGGGGACTCCCTGGCATCCGCACCGGGGCTTCGAGACCGTCACGTACATCATCGACGGCACCTTCATCCACCAGGACTCGCACGGCGGCGGCGGGGTGATCACCGACGGCGACACCCAGTGGATGACCGCCGGCTCCGGGCTGCTCCACATCGAGACCCCGCCAGAGTCGCTGGTGCTGTCCGGCGGCCTCTTCCACGGGCTGCAGCTCTGGGTCAACCTGCCCGCCGCCGACAAGATGATCGCGCCCAAGTACCAGGACATCCGCGGCACCAGTGTCAAGCTGCTGGGCTCCTCGGACGGCGGCGCGCTGGTCCGGCTGATTGCCGGCGATATCGACGGCCACCAGGGCCCCGGTGCCACCCACACCCCGATCACGATGATCCACGTGTCGGTGAACCCCGGCGCCCAGGTCACCCTGCCGTGGCGGGCCGACTTCAACGCGCTGGCCTACGGGCTGGCCGGCAGCGGCTCGGCCGGCGAGGAGCGGCGGCCGTTCCACATGGGCCAGGCCGTGGTTTTCGGCGAGGGTGACTCGCTCACCATCCGCGCCGACGAGCAGCAGGACTCGCGCAGCGCCAACTTCGAGCTGGTGTTGCTCGGCGGACTGCCGATCCGCGAGCCGGTCGCCCACTACGGCCCGTTCGTGATGAACAGTCACCGCGAGCTCCAGCAGGCCATGGAGGACTTCCAGGCTGGCCGCCTCGGCACCATCCCCGCCGACACCAACCTGGGACGCTGACGCCGCAGCGAAGGGTCCGGACCGACGTACCCGGCCCGGACCCTTCGCACGTCCGGCTCAGGCCGTCTGCAGCCACGCTCCGCAGTCCACGATCAAGCTGACGCCGGTGCCGGTGGTGTAGGTGTTCTCCACCAGGAAGGCGATGACGTGGGCCACGCCCTCCTGGCGGCCGTGCTTTCGTCAGTCGACGAGGTAGTGGGCCTCGATGTAGGCGACGGTGGAGTCATATGGCTCCCCTACCGGCTTCAGCATGTACCGGCGGAAGACTGCGGCGGTGGCGCGGCGGGCGCCCCGGTTACGAGCGTCGGCGTTGTCCCATGACCGGGCGAGGGTGCGGGTGACCACCTGGTCGATCTCCTCGGCCAGGTTCCTCTCGGTGACTGTGAGGCCGGCCGGTGCGTGGTCGTGGATGATCCGTGACAGGACACCCACGTGGTCGTCGTCCAGCACGACGACGGCCGTGTTGGGGTGCTTCTCGGCGTCCACGATGGCGCGGGCGATTCGGAGTGCTTCGGACAGGAAGTCCAGGGCGTCCTGGGCGTTCTGGATGATCCGGTCGCGCAGCAGCCTTATCCGCTCCGCGAGGGCGGTGTACTTCGCGGACCCCGGTTCGACGCCCTTGTCGAGGGCGGCCTTGATGTGCTCCAGGATCTCCGCCGCGGACGGCGGCGTCTTTTCCTCACCGTCACCCTTGTCGGGCTTGGGGCGGACGAGGGCCAGCAGCTCCTTCAGGATGACAATGCCCTGGGCGTCCAGGACGAGGGCTTCCTCCTGGGAGGCGGCCACGGAGAAGGAGTGGACGTGAGCGTTGATGATCTCCAGAACCATCGGCCCCAGCTCGCCCAGCCGTTCCTTCCTCTCCTCGTCGGAGGACTTCTTGAACAGAGTCGTGTACACGGATCCGAACAGCCCGAAGCCGTCCTGGTACTTGGCGACCCGCTTGTCGGTGTTGATGAGCGGGTACAGGCGGGCCAGGAGCCGGTAGTCCTTCGTGAACACCTCGGCCGCGTCAGGGTTGGCGTCCAGGAAGACGTTGATGGCCCGTACGGACTCGTAACCGTGGACTGTGAGGTCGAGGCCGTCCACGTCCGCGAGGAGGTCTTCGATGCGGGCGAAGGTGGTGCGGAACTCGGCGACCAGCTCGGACAAGTCAGTGACGAATCCGCCGCCCTTGCCGGCTCCCTTCGAGGTGGGGTCGACGACGGCCCGCTGGACCTCTTCGGCCAGGCCGATGTAGTCCACGACCACGCCGCGGGTCTTCACGAACCCCGTCGGGGACACCCAGGTGCGGTTCGGGCGGGTGATGGTCTGGAACAGGCTGTGGGCCTTCAAGGGCTTGTCCAGGTAGAGCACGCCCTCGTTCGGGGCGTCGAAGCCCGTCATCAGCTTTGCGGTCACCACCAGGAAGCACAGCGGGTCGTCCGGGGAGAGGAACCGCCGCTTCTGCTCCTCCTCCTCGGCCTCCGAGAGCTGGAACGGCTTCATGGCGGCGACTTCGTCCTTGGCATCCGAGACGGAGATGTTCACCTCGGCGGTGATCCTGGCGTGCTTCCCTACTTTGGCGAGCACCTGTGACGCCTCGAAGCCGGCCAGCAGCTCGTTGATCTTCTCCATGTATGCCACGGCCAGCTCGCGGTTGAAGGCGACGACCTGGGCCTTGAGGCCGTTGCGGTAGGCGCCGGCCAGGTAGTGGTCCACGATGTCCTGGCAGACCGCGTGGATGCGGTCGGGGTTGGCGAAGACCGAGGTGAGACGGCCGAACTTGCGGGACAGCGTCTCACGGTCGGGGTCATCGAGATCGAAGTCGTCGGCGAACTGGTCGAACTCGGCCTGCAACTCCTGGTCGTTCATCTCGAAGACGACCGGGCGCGGGTCCAGCACGACCGGCACGGTCGCCTCGTCCAGCAGAGACCGGGACACCGAGTAGCGGTGCAGCACCCTGCCCGGGTCGGCCTCCTCGCCGAAGAGGGCGAAGGTGTCAGTGGCGAGGTTCCGTACGGGGGTGCCGGTCATGCCGAAGAACTTCGCGTTCGGCAGCGCTGCGCGCATCTGCCCGGCCAGGGACTTCTCCTTGTCGGACTGGGTGCGGTGTGCCTCGTCGACCAGCACGATGATGTTGGCCCTGGTCGACAGTTTCTCGCCGGCGTCGGCGAACTTGTGGACGGTCGTGGAGATGACACCGCGCACGTCGCCGGCCAGCAGGGAACGCAGCT
Organism: Kitasatospora sp. NPDC127116; assembly: GCF_042677365.1. Classification (NCBI taxonomy): domain Bacteria; kingdom Bacillati; phylum Actinomycetota; class Actinomycetes; order Kitasatosporales; family Streptomycetaceae; genus Kitasatospora; species Kitasatospora sp. NPDC127116. The sequence continues at coordinate 23,649 of NZ_JBHXTL010000033.1, read as the reverse complement.
TCTGGCTGGTCTTGGGCCGGTGGAAGTAGGCATCCCCCATGGCGGAGGTGAACACTCCGGCGGTGTGCCGCACGAGGTGGGTCCGGTCCGAGAGCAGGATGATCGTGGGTGAATCGGTGCGGGTGTCGGCCAGCAGCAGCGAGGCGGCGAAGACCATCAGCAGCGTCTTCCCCGACCCTTGGTGGTGCCAGACCAGACCTTTCGACCCGCCCTCCAGAACCCGCTCGTGGATCAGGTGGGCGGCCTCCATCTGCGGATAGCGGGGCAGGTACTTGATGTCGGCCCCACCCCCTGCCGTGTCGAAGAGGACGAAGTTGGCGAGCATGTCCAGGATCGTGGCCGGATTCATGAGCAGCTCGACGGAGCGCTTCACGTCGGCCTGCCCGGACAGGTTCTCGTCGTCGGCGGTGGACCGGAACGGCTGCCACAGGTTCGTGGGCGAGCCGGCGGCACCGAACCGCAGCTTCAGCCCATCGGATGCGACGGCGAACACGTTGGGCGTGAAGAACCAGGGGTACTCGGTGGCATACACGTTGTTGATCTCGTTGGCGGCGTCGACCCACCCGGACTTTGCGGTCGGTGACTTCACCTCGACCACGACGAGGGGCAGGCCGTTGACCCAGTACACGAGGTCGAAGCGGCGGGAGGTCTTGCCGGGGACGGTTATGGTCACCTCGTCGGACACGACCAGCGTGTTGGCGGTCGGGTGCTCGAGGTCGATGACCTTCAGGGCGTGCCACACGCCATCGGCGTCCCGGAACTCCTTGTGGCCGCGCAGCAGGCGCAGTACCTGCTCGTTGGCCCGAACCAGTCCGCCTTCGACAGCATTGACCGTCGCGACGATTTCCTCGACCACGGCGTCCACGTCGAACCCCCCGATCACCCCGGGGTTCAACCTGACGATGGCATCTCGCAGCTGAGAGGCAATTACTGTCTGCGTCGTCTCACGCGGCAACGCCCGCCCCGCGGTGAAGCCCCAGCCCATAGGGAGGGACCACCGGATCATCAAGTTCTGGAACTCGCGCTCCCGAATGCCCTTCGCCACAGCTCAGACCCCCAGTTCGGCAGACTCAAATTTAGATGGTGCGGTCCAGCAGCCCCGCCAGCAGGCTGGATCGTGTATTCAGGAGGCGTGCGGTCTCAGTACGGACCGCATCGGCGTTCGCACGAACGGACAGGACGGCGGAGGAAACCTCCCGCTGCCGGTCCAGGTCTGGAAGCGGGATCGGTGTCTCACGGATGCGATCCTGGCTGACGTTGACCATTGAGGCGCTGGTGCCTGAAGCCGAATCCGTGAGATGGGTCCTGGCCAGCTTCAGCGCCATCGCCACTACGAGGAAGTCCGGGTCCAATTTTGACGACGGGATGAGTCGAAGAGTCTTGTCGGCAAGGTAGAGGCCGTTCCGAACATCGCCAGGGACTCGCGCGACGGCCCCGACTCGAACAGGCGTGTTCGCTCGCGTGATGAGTACGTCGCCGGGCTGGACAACCGCGGACGGGGGCATGGACGTGCCAGGAAGAAGGGCTTTGGACTCTTCCGCGAGGAACCGGAAAGGTGTGACCGCGCTGACCTTCAACACGCCAAGCTCATCAGCGCGCGGGGGCCTTGTGTTTGCTTGGGGACTCCTGCCCCCTTGAATGTCGTCGAGCATCGTTCCGAGCGCCACGATTGCTTCGTTGGAGAGCAGGTCCTCGGCAACGGCCATCGATACGCGGTCCAGCGCATCGGCCTCTTCGTCGAGTGCGGTGATCTGGTCGTCAACTGAGTCGAGTACCTGGACGATCCCCGCTTGCACCTCGCGGGGTGGGATCGGGAGCTCGATCTGCAACAGTTGCTCTGGGTTAAGGCGCTTGCGTCGTTGAACTGTCCCACTCACCCGATTCTTCATTTCTGTCCACAGTCGCGGTGAGCGGCAGACGTGCCTAAACCAGTCGGGTACCAGTTCCGGGCCAAGCGTGAATGTCGGGAACTCGTTGCTGACGACGAATCCGTCGAACTCGGCAGGTACTACGGTGATCGGACCTTCCCACGCGGTCAGCTTTCGCATCACGACCTGGTCGACGCGCAGCACGTTCATTGCCGAATACTCTGTGTCTCCGCCGTCGAGTTCGCCTTTAGCAACAAGTCCCTGTCCCGCGTTCAGGACCCCGGCCAGACGGTAGGTGGTTGAAGGAATCATCGGCGTGCGCTGGATGTCGAGGCGCATCAGCGATCCGAGCGGACGAAGCGGGTAACCGTTACTCATCGAAACCCTCGATCCCAGCGTCGGCGAGCACGGCGAGCATGCGAGCCTCGGTCTTCTGCCGTTCGGCGCGGGCGACGTTGTAGGCATCGATGAGGGTGCCGAGGTCTTCTTGCTCGGCGGCGGACTGCTTGATGTAACGACCAATATTGAGGTCGTGCCCGTTCGCCACGATCTCCGTGGTGGACACGAACCGTGCTGGCAGAGCAGCTTCTACGGCGAGGTCCACCGGGTTGCCGTCGGCGTCGAAGTCCGCCTGGTAGGCGCGCACCATGTCGGCGATGTCGACCTTGGTGAGGACATTGCGGTTCTTGGCCTTGGTGAACCGCTTGGAGGCATCGATGAACAGCACGCCGCCCTTGCGCTCCGGGGGCTTGGTACCGGACGCTCGAAACACCAGGATCGCCGTGGGGATGGCCGTCGAGTAGAAGAGATTCGTCGGCAGCCCGATCACGGCTTCCAGGAGGTCGTCGTCCAGGACTCGCTGGCGGATAGCTGCTTCCTGGCCGCCGCGGAAGAGGACGCCGTGAGGCAGGACGACGCCTGCACGGCCCTTCATCGGGTCCATGCTGGCGATCATGTGCTGCACGAACGCCCAGTCCGCCGACGACTGGGGTGCGACTCCGCCGATGGCACGCGGGTCCTTGGTCCAGGGCTTCCACTTCAGGCTGTAAGGCGGGTTGGCGACGATTACGTCGAACTGCTCGACGGATCCGTCCGACTTCTTCTTGAAGCGCGGGTCCTTCAGGGTGTCGCCAACCTCAACCTTGAAGTCGGTGAGGTTGTGCATGAAGAGGTTCATGCGTGCCACACCCGCGGTGTCCGCTACGGCCTCCTGCCCGTGCAGCTTGAGCGTGTAGCCACGCTTGTTGTGTGCCTTCAGGAGGTTCGCGGAGGCGATGAGCATGCCGCCCGACCCACACGTCGGGTCGTACACCGATTCGCGGTTTTGGGGGTCCAGGACCTCGACGAGCAGCTCGACGACCTCGCGCGGGGTGAAGAACTGGCCGGCACGGGTGCCGGACCCGTCGGAGAAGCGCTTCAGCAGGTACTCGTACGCCCCACCGAGCACGTCGTAGGACATGTTGCCCTCGTGCATCTTCGGGACTCTGTCCATCGCCTGCATGACCGCTGCCAGGACGTCCCCCGGCAGCACCTCTTCGGCCGTCCAGGTCATGGCCCCGAAGATGCGGGAGAACTTGTCAGGGTTGGCCGTTTCGATGGCCTGCAGGGAGGCGCGGACCCGCTGGCCGAGGCCGGGTCGGGTGACGGTGGCGAGGATGGACGTCCAAGAGGAACGACGCTCGTGGACGGTGCCGGGGTGGATGAATGGGATCTCGAACGACTGGTAGTCGCGGTACTCGATCTCGTGGGCTTCCTCAGCGGAGTAGTCCAGGCCCTGGTTCTCGGCCTGGAACTCCTGGCGGCGGTGCTCCCAGGTGTCCGACAGGTACTTCCAGAACATCAGCGGGAAGACGACCGAGGAGTACTGCGATTCAGGCATCGCCACACGCAGCTCGTCGGCGGCGTCCCACAGCCGGTTCTCGATCTCCTGCTGGGTCACTGCCATCAGTCGGGGGTGTCCTTGCTCGTCAAAGGGCGGCGGCCCGAAGGCCGTGGTGTTCCTGCTGGTCACCCGATTCGGGCGCGCTCGACATGTACTCGCCGGGCGTGTCCTGCCGGGTGAACCTGCGCGGGGCGTCGTATCCCCTGTGCGGAACGACTCGCCAACGATATCCGTCCCCTGGGACAAAGAAACGGCGCAAGCGAGCAGCGGCCAGGTTCCCCCGCTTGTTGATCTTCTTCCTGGTCCAGGACACTGCCTGCCCGAACCGCGCTGTCGGACTCCTCGGCCAGGCACGTGCCATGGTGGCTGTCCCGTCTGGGAGCTCAGCCGCGTCGTCGGGGAAGCGGGTGGATGTCCAGGGTGTGGCGGGCTTCGACTGTGTGCTCGGCTCCTGCGGCGGACACGCGACCATCCACGAACGAGGCTGCTTCACATGCGCTCAACGTGCGCCGCCCGCTCGGCAGGTGTGGTCAACTATGGCCGCTGCCGCTTTCCCAGGATGTGATTGCTGATGAGCACTCAGGCCGATGGGCTCGAGCCGTGGAAGATCTACGGCGACCGCGTGGTCTATGACAACCCATGGGTACAGCTGGCGCTCGTGGACGTTGAGCCGCCTGGTGTGGCGCGCTTCGAGCATCACGTCGTGCGGTTGAAGCGTGTGGCCATCGCCGCGGTGCTGAATGCCGATGACCGCGTGTTGATGCTCTGGCGGTACCGCTTCGTACCGCAGTCCTGGGGCTGGGAGCTTCCTGGTGGCATCGTCGATCCCGGCGAGGACGGTCTGGGGGCTGCTCTGCGCGAGGTCGAGGAGGAAACCGGCTGGCGACCGGGTCACCTCGACCACGTGGTCACCTTCCAGCCGATGGTCGGCATGGTGGACTCGCCGCACGAGGTATTCGTCGGTCACGGGGCGACTCTCGTGGGCGCGCCCGAGGACGGTGAGGAGGCCGGCCACGTCGCGTGGGTGCCGATGTCCGAGATCCCGATGCTCATGGCGGAGGGGAAGCTCATGGGTTCGGGAACCTTGGTGGCGCTCCTGCACGTCCTGGCTTCCCGTAGGCAGTGACAGCTCGGGAGATCGCCGCCCTCACCGCGATGCTTTGAGCTTTCCGACCAGTTGGTCGATTCGGGCGCGTTGGCGGGCTGACCCCGTGCGGTTGGCCAGGAGCCGCGCCTGGCGTCTGTGGTTCATGGCCTCGTTCTGTTCCTCTCGGGCGAGGTGGGCCTGGGCGAGATCGCAGTGCAGGCCGGCCGTCGCCCTCGTGAAGGTTGCGTCCATTTTGCCGAGCGCGTCGTACAGGTCGCTCATCGCGGCGTCGTCGCCCAGGCGGGCGAGGACGTTACCTCGCCACCGGGCAAGGTGACCGTCGTTGAGGAAGATGCTCAACATGTCCGGATCTCGGTCTGCTCCTCCGGCGGGGAGAGTCGTCGCTGCCAGGTCCAGGGCCCGTCGGCAGGCTTCTGCCTGGCCGGCTTGAGCCAGGAGTTCGGCCTCGGCAGCGGGCAGCCATGCAGCCAGCAGGCCCAGACTCCCCTGCTTGTTGATCGTCTTTCCGATGCAGCATGCTGTGCGCCTGAGCCGTGCCGTAGAAGTCCTCGGCCGACACATGCCACGGTGGCTGTCCCGTCCCGGAGCTCAGCCGCGTGGCCGTGCCGCAACGAGGATATGGGTGCCTCCATCGCGGGCACCGAGGCTGGCACAGGCAACGGTCTCGTAGGCAAGGAACCGCTCCCAGCGCTGTGGAGATCGTTCGATGTCGGCCAGAACGTTTGGGTCTTCGAGGCTCGCCCAGTTGCTCGCTGACCCTGCCAGGACAGTGCCGCCGCACTCGGTGATGAGAGTGACGATCTGTTCCCAGGTGAACATGTGGCAGACGTGGGTCGCGTCGGGCACGTGGCGTAGGTCGCCGGTACGGATCACGGCGTCGGCGACGTCGATGCCATGGCGGATCGCGACCTGGGTGGCACCGGCGAGGCGGGCCCGCCAGCTCCCCCACAAGGACATCACCGAGGCCACTAGGACGCCGTCGGGCTTCAGGATCCGGAGGAGGCCGGCGAGTGCCTGGTGCTCCTGGTCGAAGGCGTAGGACAGGGGGCCGCCGTAGGCGAGGACGAGGTCGAACGCGTCGTCGGGGAAGCGGGTGGTGTCGCGAATGTCCAGGGTGTGGCGGGCTTCGACTGCGTACTCGGCTCCTGCGGCGGACACGTTGGCTTCGTTGAGGCGGAGCTGGACGGGTGAGATGTCAGTGACCACCACGCGGGCGCCGTGCTCGGCGAGCACGGTGGTGAACCGGCCGGGGCCGGCTCCGATCTCGAGCACGCGCTGCCCTTCGCTCAGGTAGGGGCGCAGGAAGCGTCGGTGGATCTCGAAGGAGACTCTGCCGGCGACGTCCTTGTTGAGCCGGTCCTCTTCGCCCTCGGCGAGGGCGTCGTAGTAGCGGCGGATGGCTTCGACGGACCGATCGCTGCTGGGCAGGTCGGCTGTGCTGTCGGCCATCTGCCTCCGTTCGGGCTGTCACGTGTCGAGGTGCAACCCTGACGGCGCCTCTCACCTGGGCTTCTCAAAATGGGGTGATTCGGGCAGGGCTCCGCCACTAGGATCCGTTCCCCGTCGTGATGTCGGCGTGAGCGCCGCCGCGACACTCCGCAGCTTCACCGAGAGGACGGTCTCCGGTCCTATGCGATGGTCCCAGCTGTACGTGCCCACTCTCCGGGAGGACCCGGCGGACGCGGATGCGGCGAGTCACCGCCTGCTGGTGAGAGGAGGGTTCGTCCGGCAGCTCATGGCCGGCCACTACTCCCTGCTGCCGCTGGCCGTGCGCGTCCGCGCCAAGATCGTGGACATCATCCGCGAGGAGATGACCGCGATCGGTGCCCAGGAGTTCGTCCTGCCGGCCATGCACCCGGCGGAGATCTGGCAGCGGACCGGCCGCTGGGAGGTGATGGGCGAGGAGATGTTCCGGCTCAAGGACCGCAAGGGTGCGGACCTGGCCCTCGGCATGACGCACGAGGAGATCTTCACCGCCCTGTCCCAGGAACTGCGCTCGTACCGGGATCTACCGCAGATCTGGTACCAGTTCCAGACCAAGTTCCGCGACGAGGCACGGCCCAAGAGCGGCCTGCTGCGGGTGCGCGAGTTCACCATGAAGGACTCATACAGCTTCGACGCGGCCGACGAGGGCCTGGACCACTCGTTCGACCTGCACCGGGGCGCGTACGAGCGGATCTTCGAGCGGCTCGGGCTGCCCGCCATCGCGGTGCAGGCGTCCAGCGGGAGCATGGGCGGCAATGCGTCGGTGGAGTTCATGAGCCCCTCCGCCGCCGGTGAGGACCTGGTGGTCCGCTGCCTCGGCTGCGGCTACGCCGCGAACACCGAGAAGGCCACCTCCGCCCTGGCCGCTGTGGTGGACGGCCCCGGCCTGGACGTGCCCGATCGGTTCGACACCCCCGAGGCCCGGACCATCGACGAGCTGACGCGCCTCCACGACGTCCCGGCCAATCGCCAGATCAAGACGCTGGTGTACGTGGTCGACGACCAGCTGACCCTGGTCCTCCTGCGCGGCGACCACAGCCTGGTCGAGCAGAAGCTCATCGACACCCTGGCCGCCACCGCTGTGCGGCCGGCGACCGCCGAGGAGATCCAGGCGGCGCTCGGTGCCTCCCCCGGCAGCCTCGGGGCGGTCGGCGTCACCGGCCTGCCGATCCTCGCGGACGAGGCCCTGCGCGGGCGCACCGACATGACCACCGGCGCCAACACCGACGGCGTCCACCTGCGGGGCCTCTCGGTGGAACGGGACATCACGGTGCAGCGGTGGGCGGACCTGCGCGAGGTCGTCTCCGGCGAGCCCTGCCCCACCTGCGGCGAACCCCTCGACGTGGTGGTCACCATCGAGGTTGGCCACATCTTCAAGCTCGGCCGCAAGTACACCGAACTGCTGGGTGTCACCGTGCTCGGCCCGAACGGCGACCGGGTCGTCCCGACCATGGGCAGCTACGGCATCGGCGTCGAGCGGGCGATGGCGTCGATCGTGGAGACGCACCACGACGAGAAGGGCATCGTCTGGCCGGTTTCGGTGGCCCCGTTCGAGGTCGCGGTCGTGGTCCTGGGGGTCACCGACGCGACGGTGGCCGAGGCCGCCGAGGACCTGTACCGGCAGCTGCAGGCCGATCGGGTGGACGTGCTGCTGGACGACCGCAACGAGCGGCCCGGGGTGAAGTTCAGCGACGTCGAGCTGATCGGCATCCCGTACCGGATCACGGTCGGTGCCCGCGGCCTCGCCGAGGGGACCGTCGAGGTCACCAGCCGGGCCACCGGCGAGACGCAACTGGTGCCGGTAGCTCAGGCGGTGGAGCACGTCCGCAAGCTGCTGACCACCGCCGATTGAGGTTCGACTCGAAAGCGTCGGGGTGGGGGGGGGGGGGCCCCCCCCCCCCCCCCCAAACACGGGAGGAGCCTGAATAAGGGCGGGTTGAGGCCGCGGTGTTGTTTTGTGGGGGGGCGGCCGGCGGGGTTGGG
>NZ_JBHXTL010000033.1:0-15313 GCF_042677365.1 Kitasatospora sp. NPDC127116 | reverse complement strand
TGATCCGGGGGGGCCGCAGTCCGCCATCCGGCTCCCCCCCGCGTTTTGTGTTTCGACTGAAACGCTGGGGGTGGGTGGGGCCGCCCCGCCCCCACCACCCCACACGCTGGTCAGACGTCGATACGGGCGATCTTCCGGCCTGCCTTGAGGTAGAAGGTCGCCTCGCCGGCGAGTTCGGCTTCACCGACGAGCGCGGACAGCGCCTGCTGGGTGCTGACCTCGTCGAGCTGGGTGGTGTGCTGCTCGCCGTCGACGCCCTCGGCGATCAGGCGAAGGCCGTTCTGAGCAGCGACTCGGCGGGCGGCCGAGTTGCTGGCGGCGAAGCCCAGGACCTGGGTCAGCAGGGTGACCAGCGGGGTCTCGGCGTGCTCCTGGAACGAGACGGCCGGGAGGTTCTGCGCCTCGCCGAAGGTCCGCTTGGAGAAGCGGGCGGTGAACTCGGCGCGGGCGGCCTCGGCGGCCTTCAGGCCGTGCAGGGCTGCGGTCACCTCGCCAGCCAGGATGCGCTTGACGGCCATGGGGTGCGCGGTGCCGTCCGCCATCCGGCCGGTGACGGTCGTGATCTCCTCGTCGGTCCACTCGGTGAGCTGCTTGAGGTAGGGCTCGATGAGGTGGTCCGGGATGGACATCACACGGCCGAAGATCTCGTCCGGGGAGGAGGAGAGTCCGACGTAGTTGCCCTTGGACTTGCTCATCTTGGCGCCGGTGCCGTCGGTGCCCTCGATGAGCGGAGTGGTAATGATGATCTCGGGGGTCTGGTCGCGGATCTCCATGACCTTGCGGCACATCTGGAGGTTCAGGAGCTGGTCCACGCCGCCGAGTTCGACGTCCGCGGTGATGGCCACGGAGTCCAGGGCCATGACGACGGAGTACACGAACTCGGCGACTGACAGGCCGTCACCCGCAGCGAGGCGGTTGCGGAAGTCGTCGCGCTGGAGCGTCATCGAGACCGGGACGTGGGCCAGGATGCCCACCAGCTCGGGCAGGCTGACCTTGTTCAGCCACTCGCCGTTGAAGCGGAGGTCGGCGCGCGTGAAGTCGATGAACGGCGTGACCTGCTGCTGGTAGCCGCTGAGGTTGTGGGCGATGTCGGCGTCGGTCAGCGGCGGTCGCTCGGAGGAGCGGCCGGACGGGTCGCCGATCTTGGCGGTGACGTCGCCGATGATGAAGACGACGTGGTGCCCCATCCGCTGGAACCGGGACGCGATGATGATCGGCACCGAGTGGCCCAGGTGCACGTCCGGGGACGTCGGGTCGATCCCATACTTGACCACGAGCGACCGCCCCTCCCTTTGGGCAGCCGTGATCTTCTCCGCGAGCCCGGAGGCGGAGGGGATGACGTTGATCGCACGGCCTTCGACCAGTGCGGCCTGCTCGGCCGGCGAGAGGTCGGACAGGTCCAGCGAGCGGCGGCGATAGGTCTCTTCCAAGAGCCGGGCGACCGTATAGTCCGCGGCCAGGTCCGATCCCTTGAGGATCTCCACGGCGCGGACTACGGACTCGCTGAGACGGCTCATGGCGTCGTTACGCTCCTGGATCTGTTGGCTGGCGCGGCCAGCGGGCATGGGAGAAGCACGTGATTTTAGCACCGGCGTATCCGGAATCGCATTCATTTAGTTACCGAGCGCTTCGGTGGCGACATGGAGAACCGCCGAGGCCGGAGCGGTAGTTGAGGTCGGTGGCGGCGGGGCGAGCGGGCGGTCATGGGCGACGCTCCGGAGACTGCGTAGCCACGCCGAGAGCGGTGCCCGGCCGCCGAGGGAGTGGCGAAGCATCGCAACGAGCGGGCGGAGGGTGCGGAGGCGCTGGCCCTGCTGAAGGTGGGCTTCCACGCGGTGCCCGGCGGCGCGGGCGCGGTAGCGGTGGGAGATGCGGCGCAGTGCGGCGGCGGTGGCCCAGGTGGGCGGGCTGGCCGTCAGGGCGATGAGGCGGTCGGCGAGGGCCACGCAGACGTCGGCGCGGTAGTGCTGGGAGGAGCCGTTGAGGGTCCGGTCGGTCATGCTCGCCGGGTGGAGCCGGTAGTTCACCAGCGGCTCGGTGAGGGTGTGCCCGTGGCCGGCGTCGCGCAGCGCGTGGAAGTGGATCTCGTTCGTCACGGGGAGGAGGCTGCGAGCGGCGTCACGGTGGACGAGGAGGGTGCTGGTGTTGCCGCCGGGGTGGGGCTCGGGCAGCAGAGGGCGGCCGTCGGTGCCGACGACGGTCTCCCAGTGGTCGATCAGGAGGCGGTCGGGGGCGATGGCGTCGGCGCAGGTGCGGAGTTTGGCGGGGTGGAACCAGTCGTCGGCGTCGAGGGGGGCGATCCAGTCGCCCTCGGCGAGGAGCACGGCGTCGGTGAGGGTCTGGGCGAACCCTCGCTGGGGGCGGCGCACGATGCGGACGTGGTCCTGGTGGCGGCGGCAGATCTCGGGGGTTTCGTCGGTGGAGCCGTCGTCGATGACGAGGATCTCGTGGAGGGTGTAGTTGCCGGGCTCCTGCTCCAGGCAGCTGGTGATGGCACGGTCGAGGTAGCGGCCGTAGTTGTGGCAGAGGATCACGCAGGAGATCCGGGGCAGCGGGGCGTTCGTCATCGGTGACCGCCTTCGTAGAGCGCGAGGTGGGCGGTGAGGATGTCCTTGTGCTCCTGGGCGCGGTAGTCGAGGAAGTCGTGGTCGAGGCGGCGCGGGGTGCCGGCCGTGCGGGCGGTCGCGGATTCCAGGGCGGTCAGGAAGCGTTCGCCGAAGAGGTTGGGGTGGCCGGTGGTCCAGTCGAACCATTCGGGTTCGGGGACGGCCTGGTCGTGCCGCTGATGGAGCTGGTGTTGTTCGGGGAGATGGCCGACGCGGGCGCAGACCGGGGTGAGGCCGAGGTCGAAGGCGAGTTCCAGCTGGCCGGAGTGAGTGCCCCAGAGGTAGGGGAGCAGTAGCAGGTCGCTGGCGAGGGCGGCGTCGAGGACGTCCTGGTCGGTGGGGTACGGGCGCATCGTGATCCGGATGCGGGGGTCGTGGCGGGCGGTGTCCAGGATCACGGGGAGCGGGTTGGGGGTGGTCCGGGTGAAGTCGGCGGGGCTGGCGGCGCGCAGGAGGAGATGCAGGCTGTGGGCGGGGTCGCGGTTGGCGAGTGACCAGTTGACGACGGGTGAGATCTGGTCGCGGTTGGCGCGGGCGGCCCCGTAGAGGAGGGTGCGGACGCCGGTGCCGGGGAGGCGTTCGCGGTGGCGGAGGGTGTCGGGCGGTACGACGTAGCCGTGCGGGATGACGGTGGCGGGAGGCTCGGTGCCCAGCAGGGCGGCGAGGTCGGCGCGAGAGCCTTCGGTGAGGCAGATCCAGGGGACGTCGGCGGCGAGGAGCATCCGCAGGCGCGTGATGAAGGCGTCGGCCCCGTCGCTGTCGCCGCCGAACATGGGGCGGGTGTCGTGGGCGGTGAAGACCACGCGGACGCCGGCGGTGGCGCAGGCGGCGAGAAGGCGCTCCAGGACGGCGGGGGTTTCGAGGTCGATGTGGTGGAGGTGGAGGACGTCGAGCCAGTCCAGAGGGGCGTGGTCGAGGATCCAGGCAGCGGTGACGTCGGCGGGGACGACGAGGCCGGGGCGGATCTCGGTGGGCTCGGGGGCGGTGTTCAGGGCGCGGATGCCGGAGCCGTCGAGCTTGCGGGCGTAGGGGGTGCGAGCGGGCAGGTGGACGACCCGAAGGCTGGAGGTCGGGGAAGCGATGGTCATCGGCGGACCTCGGGCAGGCTGACGGTGACGAGCTGGGTGGACAGGCCGTGGGAGGCGTCGTCGCTTCGGGTGACGCCGGCGTAGCGGATCTCGAAGCCGCGGGCGCGCAGGAGGGCCTGGAACTCGTCGCTGGCCCATTCGCGGACGTGGCTGGGATTGCGGGGCGGCCCGGGGGCGTCGTAGCCGCTGCGGAACTCGCGGGCGGGGGTGGAGAACACGGCGACGGAGGCGCCGTCCGACAGGAGGTTCCGGGTGAGCGCAAGGAGCGGGAGCGGGTCGAGGAGGTGTTCGATAACGTCGGAGCAGACGACGATGGAGCGTCGCAGGAGATCGGGAGCGAGGGGGAGGTATTCGGTCTTCTCCAGATCGGCGTCGATCCACTGGCCGAAGGCGTGGTTGTCGCGGCACCAGGTGAGGTTGTCGCCGAAGTCGACGCCGATGTACATCCAGTCGGGGCGGTCGGAGGCCAGGGCGGCGAGTTTGCCGGCGCGGCCACAGCCGAGGTCGATGAGGGTGTCGAGACCGGAGTGCTCGGCGAGGGTAGCGGCGTACGGGTAGACGTCGGGCTGCCAGGTGACGTCGTCGTCGGTGGTGTCGGTGAAGTACTCCACGGTGGTCCGGTGACGGTAGCCGGTCCGGATGTGGTGGGTGGTGGCGTCGCCGAGGGGCTGACGGGAGAGGACGGGGTACGGCGCCGGGGCTGACGCGGGGGACAGCGCGGGAGTGGTGGACATGGCGGACTCCTTCGGTCGTGTCACAGCTGGGGCCAGAGCGAGAAGACGCCGACCAGGCGCTCGGTGAGCTCCTCGCGGAGCTCGCGCCAGCGGTGGCCGCCGGTGCGGCGTGCTTCGGCGGCCAGGTCGTAGGCGTGGCCGCCGGTCTCGGGCAGGCAGGCGAACATCTGGAGCAGAGCGGAGGTGTCGTCGTCCGGTCCGGAGTCGGTGTCGGCTGCGAGCAGGGCGCGGATGTCGTCGGCCGGCATGGCGGCGGTGATGCCGGAGCCGGGGATGCTCTTGCTCATCTTGGGCAGGCCGCCGAGGCCGGGGATCATCTTGGTGTAGATGCCGGAGAGGCGGTCGGCGGGCAGACCCCAGCGTTCGGCTCCGCGCCGGGCGAGTGCCACGTACTTGTGCTCGTCGACGCCGAGGGAGACCAGGACGTGGCGGTCCTGGGCGAGCAGATGGACGAAGTCGGCGGCCATGAGGAGGGTGGCCTGCTTCATGCCGTAGGTGAGGTGGTCGAAGACACCGTGGTTGCGGTAGAGGCCGGAGAGGTCCTCCTCGGCCCAGGTGAAGTCGGCGTCGTCCAGGTGGCGGGAGAGCAGGAAGGCCGTGGCCAGGACGTCGGGGTTGCCCTCCTGGCGGCGCAGGACTCCGCGCTGCTCGTCGAAGCCGAGTCGGCGGACGAACTCCTCGTACTGGTCGGCCAGTCGGCGGACTTCAGCCAGCGGGGTGCGGCGGGCGTTGTAGGAGTCGAGGTCGCCGAGCACGATCTGGACGTGCAGGCCGTGCTGCTGGAGCGTGACGGCGCGCAGGAGTTGGAAGACGGTGCCGGCGTGCGGCGGGCCGCCGAGGCCGACGCCGGTGGTCACGGTGGCGGGCTTCCCGTCGGCGACGGCGGTTGCGAAGTCCCGGGCTCCGGTGTGGCACATCCACTTGGTGCGCAGGTCGTCCGGGCTCAGGTCGGAGAGCGGGAAGTCGATGGCGCCGAGGGCGGGTTCGGCGTCGGCCTCCGGGGTGACGCTGTCGCTGGTGGCAGCGGTGCTCCCGGGAGCGATGCGCTCGTAGTTGTGGCGGGCGATGACGTCGTCGTAGTACGCGGAGTCGAACTTCACGGTGTGGTCACTTCCTTGTCCGAGGAGGTCGCGGTGGAGGTGTCGGTGGTGGAGCGCGATGCAAAGGCCCGGCGGACGAGGGGCTCGAAGCCGTCGGCGAGGAGATTGCCGAGGACGGTGTTGCGCGGCGCGGCGACGCTGCCGAGATCGGCGGTGACGGTGCCGTCGGCAAGGACCCAGACCCGGAAGGGATAAGGGTCCTCGGCAGCGCGGGTCGGCTGGTCGTACACCTGGATTCCGGTGCCGGACAGCAGGTCGCGGACGTGGGTAACGGCCTGGGTGAACGCCTCGCGGTCGTAGGCGTAGAGGTCGGCCTTGCGGGAGTTCGCGCGGCCGATCGGGCGGTACTGGGAGATCAGCCAGTACTCCACCGGCGTGCGGGCGGCCAGACCGGTGATGATCTCGGCAAGGCTGGGGAGGGCGGCCAGCGAAACGGCGGTGGTGAAGGTGTTGAAGGCAAGGCGCCGCCGGTCGGACGCGAGCAGGGCGGTGTTGGCCCGGAAGGTGGTGAAGTAGCCGTCGCCGCGGAACCAGTCGGCGCTCTGCTCGTCGGGGCCGTCCACGGCCAGGGAGTAGAGGGTGACGTGGTCGCGCAGGCCCGCGTAGCGGTCGGCGAGCAGCAGGCCGTTGGTGTGCAGGTTGGTCTCGAAGCCAGCGGCCTGGGCGTGCTGGAGCGCGGGCTCCAGGTGGTTGTCGTACGGCATGACGGGGTCGCCGCCAGTGAAGACAATCCGTCGTGCCTCCGACTCGGCGCGGACGCGGTCGATGACGCGGCGGACGGTGACCTCGTCGGTGTGCACCCGGTTACGTTCGCGGTAGCAGAAGCGGCACACACCCGGGGAACCGGCCGTCTTCGGCAGGTCCCAGGCGTTGCAGTCGGTGTTGAGGACCAGGTGCACGATGGCGAGTTCTTCGTGGGTCAGCATGCGGTCGTCTCCCTGTCGGAGGCCGGACGGTGGTCCGAGGGCAGTCGTAAGAGGGCGTCGACCGTGCGTGGGGCACCGCCCGTGAGGGACACGAAGCGGCGCAGGGTGTCCAGGGCGGCGCCGTCGTCCACGACGGCGAGCGCGGTGGCCAGCCCAGCTCGCAAGGTGGGGACGACGCCGGCGGTCACCATCAGTACGGCCGCGTTCAGCGCGACGGTGCGACGGGCCACCGCCGGGGCGCGGCCGGCGAGGAGATGCACGATGGCGGCGACGTTGGCGCGGGGATCGGCGCGCTGTGCCAGGGAGCCGAGGTCACCGACCGGGCCCACGACGCCGCTGGCCTCGCCGACGGCGCGTGCGAAATCCAGGTCCTCCTGGCCAGCGGTCAGGCGGCAGACGCGGACGGTACCGCCGGGAATCAGCTCGTCGACCTGACTGCCGGGCACGGGGGAGGAGTTGACCACGGTGACGTCACCGAGGCCGAGTCGGCGCAGCAGTCGCGCGGACACCTGGACGGCCGGGTGGGACAGGCCGTAGACGAAGCCGTGGCAGGCCACCGGGCTCAGCAGGGCGGGGAAGCCCAGGCTCAGGGCGTGCACGGCCTGAAACCGCTGGCCGTAGCGCCGGTCGAACTCCGGCACCCGGTGCTCGATGGAGAAGAACCCGAAGCCGCACTCCCCCGCGATGTCCACCATGGCCTGCGGCGAGAGATGCTCGCACCGCGCACCCACCACGTCCATGAAGTCCCGGGAACCGGTCTTGGAGGAGGCGCTGCGCGAGCCGAGCTTTGCGATGTGCGCGCCGCCCGCCGCGGCGACCAGCGCGGCAGCCGAGCTGATGTTGATCGTCTTGTACGTCTTCTTTCCGCTGCCGGTGTAGCCGACCAGCCGCATCCCCGGCGGCGGCATCAGAGGCTCCCCAGCGCTGCGGTCCAGCGCGCGGGCGGCCCGGATCGCGGCTTCCACCTCGGCAGGGCGCGGTCCGCGCAGGAGTAGGGCGGTCAGCACGCTGCCGAGCATCACGTCACGGGGCGGGCCGGCGGGTAGCCGGAGCAGGTGCAGCAGACCGTTGTGGACCTCGACCGGGGAAATGTCGTCGGGTGAGTTGACCAGGTGCACGAGGTCGGGGATCGGGACGGGGGGCGAGTGCATCGCGGAGCTCCTAGGGGTGAAGTCAGCTACGGGAAGTGAGCAGTACTTTCAGCGGTCGGCCCGCAGCGTCGGGGCGGAGCGCGGCCAGGGCGTCGGGCAGCCAGGCGAGCGGGTAGCGGGTGGAGATGAGGGCCGTGGCCCACGCACTGTCCGCGTCCTGGTCGAGCAGTTGGAGGGCGTCCCGGAAGTCGTCGCAGTCGTTCGCGCGGCAGTAGGAGTACGAGCCCCGGATGGTGAGTGAGCGTCGGAACACCTCGCGCACCGGGGTGGGCAGCTGCACCTGCGGGGCGTAGGCGTTCTGGACGAGGACCGTGCCGCCGTCCCGTACCGCCTCGAGCGCCTGGAGCAGCGGCGCGGGCGAGTGCCCAGAAGCCGCGTCGACCACCGCGTCGCACGCGCCCGCGGGGAGACCTGCAGTCGGGCAGACGGTGACGGAGGTGCCCGCCAACAGGGTCCGGAGCCGCGCTTCGTGGTCCGGCCTGCGAGTGGTCAGGAGGACGTCCCATCCGGCTCGGGCCGCGACGACTGCGGTGCAGATGCCCAGGGTGCCGGCGCCGATGACCCCGAGGCGGCTCGTGCCACTGGAGGGTGGTGCTTGCAGGCCACACCGCACGCCGTGCAGGGCGACCGCCACCGGGTCGGCGAGGACGAACACAACCGGATCAGGTGCTCCAGCAGGCAGCGGCACGGCGTTCCGCACGGGAACACGAACGGACTCGGCCAGGCCGCCGGGCAGGTCCCAGCCGATGCGCCGCAGGCTGGGGCACAGGTGGATGCGGCCCAGGACGCACTCGGCACATGCATCGCACGCGACCAGCGGATTGACCGCGACCCAGTTCCCGGTGGTGTCGTCGATGCCGACGACCTCGTGGCCGGGCACCCACCCTTCGGGGATCGGTCCGCCCCAGGAGTCCGAGCAGAGCTTGCTGGTGTCGCTCCCGCACAGTGCCGAGAAGCGCACCCGGACGTCCGTCGTCCCGGCGTCTGCCGGCAGTGCGGCGCGGCGCACAGGTGCGAGGCGTAGCGGACCGTCCGGCTCCCCGGGCTGGGCTTCCCAGACGAGCGTGCCAACGCCGGTCACCGGACTTCCTGCCGGTTCAAGTTCGTGACGCCCAACCAGGTCGGCAGGGCCTCGACGGACCGGAGCGTGACGCCCGGCCAGGGCTGTCCCTGGTCGCCGAAGGCCAGCGTGTCCGTGCCGCCCCGCCGTTCCACCCGCACCGCCCGCATTCCGCAGCGCAGGGCCCCGAGCAGTTCGTTGCCACCACCGTCGCCGCAGTACAGCACCGAATCCGCGGCGCTCCCGAGGCGCTCGGCGACCCGCGCGTACAGCTGCCGGGTCGGCTTCACTGCGCCCTCGCGGCAGCTGAACAGCGCCACGTCGAACTGCTCGGAGAGTTCGGAGTGGTGCCACGCCTCGGCGATGTCGGGGGCCGCGTCACTCAGCAGCGCCAGCCGGATGCCGGACGACCGCAGCGTGTGGAGGCTCTCCAGCACTGACGGCTCGGCACGCAACCGTCGGGGCGCCAGCTGTCGCAGTACTGACTCCACCTGGGGGACGTACTCAGCCGGGGCCCCGCACTGTTCGGCGAGATGCGCGGCGATCTCGGTGGGCGTGCTCAGGGTGCCGTCGTGCCGAGCCTGCCAACTGCCGCCGAGCACCTGGTCGGCGATGTGGTCCGGCACGTGCAGTTCGGCGGCGATCCTCCGCGCGGCATGGCCGCGCTCGCGATCGTCCGGGGCCGGAACCAGAGTTCCGAAGAGGTCCAGGATCACGGCGGTGGGCCGCCATCCGGCAGGCGTCGCAGCGACGATCGGGCTCTGTTCCGGGCGGGTCAGGGTGCTGTCCATCAGTTCCCTTCCGTCACCAGCGACGGCGATGGGCCGAGACCGGTGATCGAATTACCAAGTGGGGGCTTCTCCAACAGCTCTGTCGGCCGAAAGCCGGAGGTTGAGCAGCTGCTGAAGAGCCTGCCTGCCAGGGCCGGTTCTGGAGTAGGTCCGCGCGTCGCACCGCCGTGGAACCGGCACCGAACCGAGCCGGGCGGTACCGGAGTGCGAGTCGATCACCACTCGTCGCGGCTGTGGTACTCGTGCTGAACCCGTGCTGAACCATTGCCCGTACGACCCGGGACGCCTCGGAATAGGCTGCTAGCGTCGTCAGTACCGATCGCGGGGGTTCGAGTGGGCACGGTGCAGCGTTGGTCAGGTCGTGAGGCCAAGGCTCTCCGCGAGGCATTACGGATGACCGTCCGCGGCTTCGCAGCTCACCTCGGTGTCAGCGATCGGACGGTGTCCAAGTGGGAGGCCGGCGGGGAGCACCTGTTCCCCGTGACCGACTCGCAGGCACTGCTCGACACAGTCCTCGACCGGGCGGACCCCGACGCTGTGGACCGCTTCCGACAGCTCCTCGACGGGCACGTCCGTCATCGAGCGACCACTGCGGGAAGTTACGTCCTAGCGCCACCTCCGGAGCCCGGCTTGGTACACAGATCCGAAGACTTCGACAGCGTCATCTCCCTGCTGGCCGAGGCGAGCGCATCCAGCAGGAGCCCCGTCCTGGCGGTGTGCGGACCCGGCGGCTTCGGTAAGACGACCCTGGTCACTCAGGTGTGCGAGGACCCCGGCGTCCGGGAGACGTTCCCCGAGATCCTCTGGGTGGAGACGGGAGAAGGCTGCACCGCCGCCCGCGTCGTGGAGCTGATCTCCGATCTCTGCGTGCACGTCGACGGCACCCGCCCCGCACTCACCGATCCCGAGCAGGCCGGCTTCCACCTGGCCCGTGTGCTGCAGGACAGGCGAGTGCTGCTCGTCATCGACAACGTCTGGTCGGCGGCGGACCTGGCTCCGTTCCTGTTCGGCGCGCCATCCTGCACCCGCCTCGTGACCACGAGGAACATCCGCACCTGCCCGTCGACGGCCCAGGTGCTGCGGCTCGGCCCGATGTCCGCTCCGGAGATCAGCGAGCTGCTGACCCGATCCGTCTCCCGCCTGACCCGGCCGGCCGCCGACCGGCTAGCGGCCCTGTGCGGCGGGTGGCCGCTGCTGGCCACCGTGGTCGGCTCCAACGTCTCCTCCGACCTGGACGCAGGTGCCTCCGCCGAACGGGCCGTCTCCGAAGCCAGGCAGGCACTGCACGCCCACGGACCCCAGGCGTTCGACGTGTGGGACGCGGACCAGCGTTCCAACGCGATCGGCCACGCCATCACCGCCAGTCTGCGCAGTCTCGACGAGGGCGTGAGGATCACCGGGGGTTCGTCGCTGCGCGAGCGCTACCTATCGCTGGCGGTCTTCCCCGCCACGCTGCCGGTGCCCTTGAGCGTGCTCACCCACTGGTGGAGCACGTCCCACGGCTGGTCGGCCAGCGCCGTCCGCCAGTTCTGCCGGATCCTGGCCGACCGCTCGCTGATCAGCGCGTACCTGGCCGACCGGGACGCGGTGGTCCTGCACGACGTGTTCCGCTCCTACCTGAAGCACATGGTGGGCGGTCAGTGGGCAGCCCTGCACGCCTCGTTGATCGATTCCTACCGCGGCGCCGGTGCGGCGGACTGGTCGCAGTTGCCGTCGTCCCACTCCTACATGTGGCAGCAACTGCCTTACCACCTGCACGAGGCCGGACTCGATGACGAGCTGGTGGACCTGCTGTCGTCCACCTCGTACGTGGCGCGCAAGGCGGCCACGATCGGCAGCCAGTCCCTGGCGGCCGACGCCATAGTCCTCGGGAGCGTCGAACCCTTCCGGGCCGACTCCCATCCCCGGCACCGGGACTGGCACCGGGCGGAAACGCTGACCGGGGCCGGATACCTGCTGCACGGGCTCCGAACACCGCAGGACATGGCATCGACGCTGACCCTCGCCCTCGTGCGGGCGGGCGACCTGCCGTCCGGCAGCACCACGGAGACCGCCGACGCAGTCGGCTTCCAGACCTCGTGGGCCCGGGCCGCCGCAGTGGGGCACGGCCACGTGGGCGCCGTCGTCTCGGTCGCGACCGCTGCGGGCGTCATCGCCTCCGGCGGTGAGGACGGCGCCGTCCGGGTCTGGGACCTCTCCTCGCGCACCCTGATCCACGCCTTCCACGCCCACACCGGCTGGGTGTTCGCCACTGCCCTGACGCATGACGGCGCACTGCTGGCCTCGGCGGGCGAGGACGGCCTGATCCGCCTCTGGAACCCCCGCACGGGAAGAGCGCTCGGGATCCTCGCCGGTCACGATCGCCGGGTCCGCTGCCTCAGCTTCACCCCGGACGGCCGGTACCTGCTCTCGGCGGCCGAGGACGGGAACGTGCGGGTCTGGAACGCCAAGGAACTGACCCTCAGTCACTCGATGGCAACCTGCGGAACGCCGCTGTGGACGGTCTCCATCGACGCCGCTGCGCGGGTCGTGGCCGCAGCGGGCGAGGACGAGTTCGTCCGCCTCTACGACCTGGCGACCGGCACGCTCCTCGACGAGAAGGCGGGTCACCGGGACTGGGTCCGGTCGGTGGCCTTCTCCCGCACCGGCGGGCTCCTCGCCTCGGGCTCGGGCGACCGCTCCGTGGTCCTCTGGGACACCAGCGGCGGCAGGCTCAACCAGGTCCGGCGGGTGGACGGCCTTCCCGCACGCGTCCGCTCGGTGGTCCTCGACGGCCAGTCGGACCTCCTCCTTGCCGCCACCGAGGACGCCGTCATCCGGGCGTTCGACGCCGGCGGCCCGGTCGGCGAGGTGCGGATGCCGCCGGGCGTTGACTGGGTCCGGGCACTGGCCTGCGCGGCCGACGGCACGGTCGTCGCCGGCTGCGAGGACGGCGCCCTGCGGTTGTGGACGAAGTCGGAACCCGACGGGCTCCACGCCGTAGCCGAAGGCTCGAACACGGTCTGGTCCACCCACATCACGTCCGACGGCGGCCTCGGCGCCGTCGGCCACGGTGACGGCCACGTCGAACTTCTGGACCTGCCCACCGCCGCGTCGCGCCGCGAACTGCTGGGCAGCGCGGGCCGGGTGTGGTCGGTGGCCACCGGTGGCAGGTACGTCGCGGCGGCCTGCGGGGACGGCTCAGTCCACGTCTGGTCCCTCGACGACGAGAGCTGGGCCCTGCGGCTCAACGACGACGTCACCCGGAGCTGGAGCGTCGCGGTGGCCCGGTCCGGCACCCGGCTCGCCGCCAGCACCGGCGACGGGCACATCCGGTGCTGGGACCTCCCCTCCGGAGCGCTGGTGTGGGAGCAGCAGGCCCATGCAGGCCGCGTGCGGTCTTTGGCGTTCGACGCCGAGGGCCACCTGCTCGCCGCGAGCGGCGGCGACGGCTCCGTGCACCTCTGGGACTCGCGCACGGGTCGGCACCTCAACCGGTTCGTGAACCCCGGAGGATGGGCGCGGTCGATCGCCGTCGATGCTGCGGGCGCCCATCTCGCGGTGGGCTCGGGCACTGGGGAGATCCACGTCCGCGACGTCCGAACCGGCCAGTTCACCGCTCACCTGTCCGGACACGTCGGCCGGGTCCTCATGATGGCCTTCGGCGACGATCCTGACCGGTTGCTGTCGGCCGCGGCCGACGGAACCGTGCGGGCCTGGTCGCTCAGCCACCAGCACCAACTCGCCGAGGTACGTGTCGACGCGACGCTGAACTGCGCCGCCGCCGACCCCGGTACGGGTCGCGTGCTCGTCGGGAGCGCGGCCGGCCCTGCGTCGCTGCAGCTCCATCACGGGCAGACCGTGGATCATGTGGCGGAACCCGCCGACAGCCGAGGAGAAGGACGAATCTGAGCATGCCCAGCGCACCCGTGATCCTGAGCGGCACCCCCGGCTCGTTCGCCCGGGACGTCTTCCACGAGCGGCACCCGAAGCTCGTCCAGCAGGTGCTCGATGCCCTGCCGTACGGGCCGAGCGAGCGGGTCGCAATCGAGGAGCTCCTCGCCGAGAGCACCGAGGGTGTGCTGCAGCCGCTCAGCACCAGTGCCCACGATCACCAGCAGTGGTTGGAGTGGGGTGAGGGTCTGTTCGGACGGCCGTGGGGCGAGGCGCCGTTCCTGTGGGCCGAGAGCTACTTCTACCGCAGGCTGCTCGAAGCCACCGGCTTCTTCCGGCCAGGGGCTTGGCAGGGGATCGACCCGTTCGCGCCGTTCAAGGGCGCCGAACTCGCCGGCGCGGCCGTCGACGCCGAGCTGGCGGCCCTCGGCGACCTGCCCTCGGATTTCACCGACAAGCGAGCCGCCGCGCTTCTCTCTTCGGCGCTCTGGGGCAACCGCGCCGACCTGAGCTTTCAGATCACGGCGGAGGCCGGAGGGTCGATCGCGTCCGACCTGGTGGCCGACGACAGCGAGTCGCTCTGGGCCGAGCTGGAGCGGGTCGAAGGCGGGCGTGTCTGCATCATCGCGGACAACGCCGGCCGGGAGCTGCTGCCGGACCTGGTGCTGGTCGACCACCTCCTGGTTTCCGGCCTGGCGGGGCAGGTCGTCGTGTACGTGAAGCCGCAGCCGTACTACGTGTCGGACGCGACGATGGCCGATGTCCTCGCCACCATCGAGCGTCTGCGCACCGCGACCATGGCGGCTGCCGGGGCGATCGGCGAACGGCTGTGGCGAGCGATGAACAGCGGCGCGCTCGTGGTCCGCACGCATTCGTTCTTCTGCGCGCCGCTGCCGTTCCACGACATGCCGGCCGACCTCCGGTCCGAGTTCGCCGACGCAGCGATGACGATCCTCAAGGGTGACCTCAACTACCGTCGGCTGGTGGGCGATCAGCTGTGGCCGCCCACCACTGCGTTTACCGAGGTGGCCAGCCACTTCCCCTCAGCCGTCACGGCGCTGCGGACGCTGAAGTCGGACGTAATCGTCGGCGTGGACGCTGCCGTCGTCGCTCAGCTCGACAGCGCCGGGACGCCGTGGCGCACCAACGGCCGCCACGCCGTCATCCAGGTCGACCTCCGCCGGTAGCCGAAGCGCCGCCCGTGTGCCCCGCTGTCCTCGCTCGTCCGGGCATCACGCGACAAGCATCGGAAGTGAACAGTGGCGGGTGCGGCGTGGACCTCAGTCCAGGTTCCAAGTCGTTCCGGCGAGGAGTCCGTCGAAGGCGAGGGCTCTCATAGCGGTATCGAAGTCGTCCCATTCATGCTCGGGTTCGACGTAGTGCCGGTCGAAGTCTGCCCGGACGAGGTCGGGCTCGCGCCATTCGTGGGCGCAGCGGCAGCGGACGAAGATCTGGTCGCGGACGGCGAGGAGGAGCCAGTCGCGGCGGGCACCGCAGCCGGTGCAGGTGATGGTGATGCCGCGCGGGTTGAGCTCGGCAGGGTGCGGGACGGCGCGGATGACGGCACGCGCGGGTTCGGGGGCGGGGTTGTAGAAGTCGTGGTCGTAGTCGGTCATGCGGTCCCTTCGGGTCGGCAGCGGGGCAGCAACGGACCATACGACGTGCGCTGCCGGAATGGATCCCTCCCAGCGAGAAGGACATCGAATCGACACCGTCACCTTGCTGCAGGGTAGTTGTGGGTCTCCGGCCGCCGGGTTTCCTCGTGAAGTCCCGGCGGTCTGCTTCGTTGGCTGGGTCCTGCTTTCGGCGGCGGCTGACGGGTGGTGCCCGTGCTGGGCGGGATCGGTAGGTGGGGGCTGGTGGGCGGGTGCGGAGGCTCCCCCCCCCCCCCCCCCGGTTGGTCAGCCCCTCCCGCCCCCCAGGTGGGGGGGCCCCCCCGGCGGCGGGGGGTTTAACCCGGCCGCCCGGGTGCCCGGGGTGCGGG
>NZ_JBHXTL010000032.1:31039-72481 GCF_042677365.1 Kitasatospora sp. NPDC127116 | reverse complement strand
GTGGGGGGGCTTGGTTTTCTATTCTCCCCGGGGCGGGGGCGCCCCGGGGGCCCGGCGCGGGGGCCCCCGGCCGGGGGGGGGGGCGGGGCGGCCGCCCCCCCCCCCACCCCCGTCGCATGTCCGCAGGTGCGCCCACCGAAGTTCCCGCACCGCCCGACGCCCCGTCATGCTTCGTTCATGCGCCGGTCGCCGGCCTTCGGGTGAATGAGGCCGCCCGCAGTTGTACAGCCAACTGCGCGAGCTCCCTTCTCCCAGCCTCCGTGACCAGCCGTACCCGGCCCCGGCGAACCGTCCCCCGGCGGCCCGGTCCCGGGCGGCGGACAGGACAACCGTGGCCGCAGGCAGCGCCCTGACGCTCAGTTCCTCCACCAACCCCACCGAAGGCGACCGGCTCACCTTCCAGTGGACCACCGACGCCCCCGACGCCAAGAACTGGGTCGGCATCTACGACGGCGGCCGCCAGCCCGGCAACGGCGGCTCGCTGCTGTGGAAGTACACCCCGGGCACCTCGGGCGACGTCCAGCTCGACACCTCCGCGCTGACCGGCGGCCCGTACACCGCCTACCTGCTCGCCAAGGACGGCTACGGCATCCTCGCCAGGACCGAGCCGTTCTCCTTCCGCCCCAAGCCCGCCGTCGTCCGCCCGCACGCCGCCGTGGACGCGTTCACCGCCACGCCCGTCGCCCCGGGCGCCGCCGTGACGGTCCGGCTCGGCGGCCTCTGGTCCCGCCCGGCCGGCAACCCGGCCGGCTCCGCCACCTACCGCAAGGTCGGCGGCCCGGCCTGGGCCTCCGTCAGCGCCGACGGCACGCTCACCGGCACCGCCCCCGCCGCCGGCAAGAACCCCGAGCCGGTGGTCGTCGGCGTCAAGGACAGCACGGGTGCCACCGACACCGTCACCGTCCTGGTCCCGGTGGCGGACCCGGCCGCACCGCTGCGCCTCAAGGCCGCCAGCTGGAACCTGCACGACGCGGGCTCGGCCCACACCGACGCGCTGGAGAAGCAGTTGCGCGTGGTCCTCGCCCAGGGCCTGGACGTGCTCGCCCTGCAGGAGACCGCGGGGGAGCGGGCCAGGACCCTGGCCGACGCCCTCGGCTGGTACGCCTACCAGAGCCCGGGCAGCGTCGGCATCCTCAGCCGCCACCCGCTCACCGACGTCACCGCCCCGACCGCCGAACTGCCCGCCGCCGCGGCCACCCTGCGACTGCCCGGCGGCCGCAGCGTCCGCTTCTGGGCCGCGCACCTGGACGAGGCGGGCTACGGCCCGTACGCCGTCCAGGACGGGCGGAGCGCCGCCGAGGTGGAGGCCGCCGAGAACGGCTCGCTGCGGCTGCGGCAGGCCCGGGCGCTGGCGGCCGCCGTCCGCACCGACATCGCCCGGCGCACCCCGGTGGTGCTGGCCGGCGCGCTCTCCTCGCCCTCGCACCGCGACTGGACGGCCGCCACCGCCGCCGCCCACCAGGGCGTCGGCGCGCTCGCCTGGCCGGTCACCGCGGCCCTCCAGGGGGCCGGACTGACCGACACCTTCCGCGAGGAGTGCCCCGACCCGGTCAAGGCCCCCGGCAACACCTGGTCGCCCACCCGCAAGCGGCGCGGCGACCGTCCGGAGCCGCAGGACCGCGTCGACTACGTCCAGTACGCGGGCCCGCTGAAGCTGGTCGAGGCGCACACCCTGGTCGCCGACTGGCCGCAGCCCGAGCCCGGCTCCGCCGCCAACGAGTGGCCCTCCGACACCGCCGCCGCGGTCGCCACCTTCCGGCTCTGAGCTCCCCGGCTCCCCACCCCCCAGCTCCGAGAGGCCAGTTCGTCATGCCCGAGCTCTCCCGCCGCACCTTCGTCGGCGCCACCGCGGCCGCCGGCGCCACCGCCCTGACCGGTCTGGCGGCCACCCAGGCCGCCGCCGCCCCGGTCCCGGCCCCCGCCCCCGCCCCCGCCGCCGGTGCCAAGCCCGCCGCCCCGCTCACCGGGACCATCAAGGACGTCAGGCACGTCGTCGTCCTGATGCAGGAGAACCGTTCCTTCGACCACTACTTCGGCACCCTGGCCGGCGTCCGCGGCTTCGGCGACAAGCAGGCGCTCCAATTCCCGGACGGCACCGACGTCTTCCGCCAGCCCGACAGCCGGCGCGGCGACGGCGGCGCGATGCTGCCCTACCGGATGGACACCGCCAAGTACAACGCCCAGAACGCCGGCGGCCTCCCGCACGACTGGGCCACCGGCCACCAGGCCATCAACAACGGTGCGATGAACAAGTGGATCGCCGCCAAGGGCGAGCGCACCATGGGCTACTTCACCCGCGACGACATCCCCTACCAGTACGCCCTGGCCGACGCGTTCACCGTCTGCGACGCCTACTTCACCTCGCTGGCCGGCCCCACCGACCCCAACCGCCTCTACCTGTGGACCGGTACCGCCGGCCCCGGCCGGGACGGCACCACCGGCCCGTGGATCGACAACACCCCGGTCACCGACAACCCCGTCGCCGACTGGACCACCTACGCCGAGCGCCTGGAAGCGGCCGGCGTCAGCTGGCGCGTCTACCACAACCCCAGCAAGGACGACCGCACCGGCGACTACGACGACAACGCGCTCTCCTACTTCAAGCAGTTCCACGAGTTCCCGCACGACGACCCGCGGTACGTCAACGCGATGACGAAGTTCGACCCCGCCGACTTCGACCGCCACTGCAAGGACGGCACCCTGCCGACCGTCTCCTGGCTGGTCGCGCCCTACCTGTTCTCCGAGCACCCGGAGGCCGGTCCGGCCTACGGCGCGCACTGGGTCGACCAGGCCCTGCAGTCGCTGATGTCCAACCCGGAGGTCTGGCAGCACACCGTCTTCCTGGTGATGTACGACGAGAACGACGGCTACTTCGACCACATGGTCCCGCCCACCCCCGAGCCGGGCACCCCCGAGGAGTTCACCCAGGGACGGGCCATCGGCCTCGGCAACCGGGTGCCGCTCTGGGTGATCTCGCCCTGGTCGCGCGGCGGCTGGGTCAACTCCCAGGTCTTCGACCACACGTCGGTGCTGCGCTTCATGGAGCTGGTCACCGGGGTGGCCGAGCCCAACATCTCGGCCTGGCGCCGGGCCGTCTGCGGCGACCTCACCAGCTGCTTCGACTTCGCCGCCCCCGAGCACTCGATCCCGGCGCTGCCCGACACCAAGGCCCTGATGGCCAGGGCCGACGCGGGCACCAAGCTGCCCGGCGTCGCGCTGCCGGCGGTCGGCGCCCAGGCGATGCCGGTCCAGGAGCGCGGCGAACGCCCGCACCGGCCGCTTCCGTACCAGCCGTGGGCCGACGTCGAGGCGGACCGGAAGACCGGCAGGGTCACCTGCACGATGAGCAACGACGGCTCGGTGGCCTTCCCGTACACCGTCTACCCGAACATCCTGCTCCCCTTCGCCGGCACCCCGTACACCGTCGCCCCCGGCGCCACCGCCCGCTACGTCTGGGACGCCGCCGCCACCGGCGGCCGCTACGACTTCACCGTGCACGGCCCGGACGGCTTCGTCCGACGCTTCGCCGGCACCGTGGTGCGCGACGGCCAGGACGGCCAGAACGACATCGGCGTGCCGATCGTCACCGCCGACCTGCGCGGCAACCGCGGGCTCACCCTCCAGGTGGCCAACGACGGGATGACCGACGTGGCCTTCACCGCCGCGCCCAACGACTTCGCGGGCACCGCGCAGACCGTCCACGTCAAGCCCGGCAAGCAGGCCGACCTGGCCTGGCCGCTGGACAAGCAGGGCCGCTACGACGTCGTCGTGACCGCCCACACCGGTCAGCGCTTCGTCCAGCGCTACGCGGGCTGGGTGCACTGAGCCCCGGCCGGCCCGGCCGGGGGCGCCGATCCGGTGACCCCCGGCCGTGGCTCGGCCGCCGTGCCGGAGCCCGCCGTTACCGTCGGGCGCATGCAGAAGATCACCACCTTCCTCTGGTTCGACGACCGGGCCGAAGAGGCCGTCGCCTTCTACACCACCCTGTTCCCGGACTCCCGGGTCACCAGGACCAACCGGTACGGCGAGACCGGCCCCGGCCCGGCGGGCTCGGTGATGACCGTCGAGTTCGAGCTCGCCGGCCGCGAGTACACGGCCCTCAACGGCGGTCCGGCGTTCCACTTCACCGAGGCGATCTCGCTCCAGGTGGAGTGCGAGGACCAGCAGGAGGTCGACCGGCTCTGGGCGGAGCTCACCGCGGACGGCGGTCAGCCGGGTCCGTGCGGCTGGCTCAAGGACCGCTACGGCCTCTCCTGGCAGATCACCCCCCGGGTGCTGCTCGACCTGGTCGCGGGCGAGGACCGGGCCAAAGCGGACCGCGTCTTCGCGGCCATGCTGCGGATGCAGAAGATCGAGATCCAGCCGCTGCTCGACGCGGCGCAGGGGTGAGGCCGTGACCGCCTTCGGCCACCGCGGCATCACCTACCTGCGGGCCACCCCCGAGCGGGTCTGGCACGCGCTCACCAACGCCGACGAGTCCGGCCTCTACTGGGGCCACCGCAACGTCTCCACCTGGCTGCTCGGCGCGCCCTGGGAACACCAGCGGACCGACGGCTCCGGGACCGCCGACGTCATCGGCACCGTCGAGGCGGTCGACCGCCCGCACCTGCTGGTCACCACCTGGGCCGGCCCGCAGGAGCAGCACGCCGCCTTCCCCTCCCGGGTCACCTTCGAGCTCCAGGGCTGGCAGGACCTCACCCGGCTCACCGTCACCCACGTGGACCTCGCCGACGAGGCCGCCCGGGCGGACGCCGAACAGGGCTGGTCGGCGGTGCTCGCCAACCTCAAG
The DNA here is from genome assembly GCF_042677365.1 of Kitasatospora sp. NPDC127116. Classification (NCBI taxonomy): domain Bacteria; kingdom Bacillati; phylum Actinomycetota; class Actinomycetes; order Kitasatosporales; family Streptomycetaceae; genus Kitasatospora; species Kitasatospora sp. NPDC127116. Next base: position 67,692 of record NZ_JBHXTL010000032.1, on the reverse strand, counting down.
ACCTACCTGGAGACCGGCCACCCGCTGCCGCAGCAGCCCTGGCTGATGCCCTGACCCCTGCCCCCTGGCCCTGACCCTCGGCCCGTGGCGAACGGCGCCCGGCCGGGGCGTGTCCGCCACGGCGGAGCGCCCTACGCCGCCGGGCGCTCCGCGGTGGCGGACCGGCCGCCGCGGGCCCGCTCGCCGCGCAGCAGGCGGCGCAGCGCGGCGTAGCGGGAGAACCGCTCCCGGTTCGCCACCGAGGCCCGGTCCAGCTCCTCCATCAGCCGCCGGCTGCGGTGCTCCAGGTCCATCTCGTCCAGGATGCGGTCCACCTCGGCCAGTATCGAACCGTGCAACTGCCAGGCCTCCGGGTGCTCCTGGACCTTGCGCAGCAGCACCTGGGCGACGTTCTCCCGGCAGGCCCAGGCCGCCGCCAGCTCGGCGGTCAGCCTGTCCTCGGCCTCCTCCGCGTTGCGGCTCACCTGCGTGGTCACCAGCACCGCGTAGCTCACCATCGCGTCGCCCACGTGCGCCAGCAGCTCCTCCAGCCCCGACGCGACGTCCGGCGGGAAGAGCCGTTCGCCGGGCGCGCGCCGCTTGGCCAGGTCGGTCAGCGAGCGGGCCAGCACCCGGATCACCACGACGCAGATCTCCAGGGTGTCCAGCCCGGTGCGCAGCACCAGCCGGGACAGCAGCCCCTCGCTGATCCGCGGGTTGAAGCGCAGGCTGTCCTCCGCCTGGCGCAGCGCCGCGTCCACGTCGGCGATCGCCTGGTCCAGCCGCCGGGCCTCGTGCAGCCGTTCGGCGGCCCGGGCCACCGGGGTGGGGCGGCCCAGTTCCTCGGAGATGTCCAGGAGCAGCTGGCGGGCCCGCCGGGCGAGGTCCTCGATCGACTCCCCGGCGGTGTCCACCCAGACCGGCGGCGCGAACAGCAGGTTGAACAGCAGGCCGACGGCGGCGCCGATGAGCGTCTCCAGCACCCGGTCCCAGGCTTGCGAGGCCAGCTTGGTCACGCCCAGGATCAGCATCGCGCTGATCGCGACCTCCTGGACGAACTCCTCGACCCGGACGAACCGGCCGACGACCAGCGAGGCCAGGATGATCAGCCCGAGGCTCCACCAGGAGAGCCCGACCACGGCGCTGAACCCGATCGCGATCAGCACCCCGACCACCACCGAGTTGACCCGGCGGATGCTGGTCTTCAGCGTCGAGTAGACGGTGACCTGGACGACCAGCAGCGCGGTCAGCGGCGCCGTCAGCGGGGCGGGCTCGCTGCTCAGCTGCGTCGCCACCGCGTAGGCGATGGTGGCCGCCACGGTGGCCCGGACGGTCTGGACCACGAAGGGTTCTCGGGCGCTGCGGCGGACCAGGTCCGCGAGGGACTCCGGGAGAAGGGCCATGTCGCCCTTCTTTCCCCGCATCCGCCGTTCACACCGCTCCCGGGGCACTCCGGCACCCGTACGCCCGCATCGGGCCGGGTCGGGCCGGGCCGGCGCACCGCCGGGGCCCGCTAGCTGTCGCGGTTGAAGCGCAGCTTCCAGGGGGCCAGCGCGGACTCGACCTGCACGCCCATGCTCATCTTCGAGGCGCCCTCGATCCGCTCCTCGAAACGGATCGGCACCTCGCGGATCGACAGGCCCTGCTTGACGACCCGGTAGTTCATCTCGACCTGGAACGAGTAGCCGTTGCTCTGCACGGTCGGCAGGTCGATGGCGCGCAGGGCGCTCGCGCGCCAGGCCTTGAACCCGGCGGTGGCGTCCCTGACCCCGAGGCTCAGGATCGCGTTGACGTAGAAGTTCGCCCAGGCGGACAGCGCCTTGCGGTGCCAGGGCCACTCCTCGGCGGTCGAGCCGCCGGGGACGTAGCGCGAGCCCAGCACCACGGCGGTGTCGTCGGCGAGCAGCGTCTCGACCATCACGGGTATCACCGAGGCCGGGTGGGACAGGTCGGCGTCCATCTGCACCACCACGTCGGCGCCCTCGTCCAGGGCCTTGGCCATGCCGGCCAGGTAGGCGCGGCCGAGGCCGTCCTTCTCGGTGCGGTGCAGCACGCCCACGGTGCCGCCGGAGTCCGCGGCCAGCTTGTCGGCGATCTCGCCGGTGCCGTCGGGGGAGTTGTCGTCGACCACCAGCAGGTGCAGGTTGGGCACCGGAAGCTCCGCGAGCATGCCCGCGAGGACCGGGAGGTTCTCCCGCTCGTTGTACGTGGGGACGACCACAACGACCTTGGGGGAGGCCTCGACCATGTTCTGTTTCCCTCGTGCCTGCTCCGGATGGGACCGTGCGAGTCTATCCGGCGTGGCGGCCGGCTCCCGCCCCGGCCGGGGCGGAAACCCGTTCGACCGCGATGGGCCGATGTGGGAGGCTGCCGCCGCCCTTTCCGAACGCCGACCCGGAGCCCTCCTTGACGATTCGTCGCAGCACCGCTCTGCCCGTCACCGCCCTGGTCCTCGCACTGGCCACGCTGACCGGCTGCGGCGCCGACGGCGCCGCTCCGCCGAAGGCCGCCCCCACGGCCGGAGCGTCCGCCGGCGCCACCGCCGCACCGGCCGACGCCACGGGCGCACCGGCCGACGCCACGGGCGCACCGGCCGACGCGACCGGAGCCTTCGACCCCGCCGTCGCGATCGCCCACCGCTCCCGGGAGCCGTACGCCGCGAGCCTTGAGATGACCGTCGAGAGGGGCGAGGGCGGAGAGAAGGAGCTGACCACCGTCACCGGCCGGTCGAACCACAACACTCCGGCCGAGGGATCCCGTACGGAGGCGAAGATGGTCCGCGGGTCCTCCGTCCTGGCCTGGGAGGAGAGGGTGATCATCGACCAGGCCGTCTACCGGCGGAACAAGGAGAACGGTGAGACCCGGTGGACGACTGATCAGAAGCCCCCGGCGAGCGCCGGGGTCGGCGCATACGACGACGACGGCTACGCCAAGGTCCTGCTGGACGCCGGGCCCGCCGCCCGCAAGGGCATGGAGACCGAGGCGGGCGTGCCGGTGTTCCACCTGAGCGCCCGGCTCTCACCGGCCGAGCTGCGCCGCGCGGACCCGAGCTACGGGGTCGGGCGGCAGAACGAGGGCACGGACGCGGCCGACTGCGAGCTGTGGATCGACCGGCTCGGCCGGACCGTCCGCAGCGAGCAGTCGACGGTGGTCGCCGGCAAGCCGGTCGTGACGAAGGAACGCGTCTCGGACTTCGGCCCCGCGGAGACTTTCACCCCGCCGGCCACCGGCTGAGCCGCCCCCCGCTACGCCGTGCCGTAGACGGCGGCGAGGTTGTCCTGGGCCGGGCGGGCCCGGCCGGCCGGGCCGGCGGCGAAGGCGCGCAGGACGTTCTCGGTGACCTGGCGGACCAGGTCCCCGGCGTGCGCGTCGATGCCGTGGTCGGCCCTGCCGCCGCCGGGGCCGCGGGCGTCCAGCGCCTCGACCCAGCGCATCGTCCCGGTGGCGAACACCCCGGCGCCGCCCGGCACGGTGCAGTAGGCGGTGTCGGAGTGGGAGCGGCGGCCGTCGCAGACCACGGGGGAGTGGGCGATCACCTCGATCGGGCGCGGGGTGGGGAAGCCGGTGTCCACCCGGTCGTACTCGACCCCGACCAGGTGCGGGAACGAGGCCCCGGCCGCGACGCCCGTTCCCTCGAAGGCCCAGTGCCCGGGCGAGGTGACCACGTACGGGGCGTCCACCGGGTAGCCGTCGTAGATGACGCCGAGCATCGAGCTCTCCGGGTCGGCGCCCGGGCCGGCCCGGAAGTCGGTGGTCGCCGGGGCGCCCGACAGGTGGCCCGGGTCCTGTGCCCAGGCGTCCTTGTAGCAGACCACCGTGCGGTCCGGCCCGAGGTCGGTCGGCTCGAACCGGACCCGGCGGAAGCAGCAGTTGGCGCCCAGGATCGCCAGGTTGGTCCCGGCGTCGCGGGCGGCGACCACGTTGGCCCGCTGCTCGGGCGACCAGTACTCGTCGTGGCCGAGCGACAGGACGGCGGCGGCCCCGGTCAGCAGGCCGGGCTCGCGGGCCACGTCGATGCCGGTGGTGTAGGCGAGCGGCAGGCCGAGCCGCTCGGCGAGGGCTACCAGGGGCGCCTCGTAGACCAGGAACAGCCCGGCGCCGTGGTCGTAGTCGTACGGACGGTCGAAGACGGCCTTCAGCGAGCGGGTGGCCAGGCCGCCGGTCGGGCCGTTGTAGAGGCTGTAGCCGCCCCACTCGTTGTAGGCCTGCCAGGTCGCCGGGGCGCTCATGATCACGGTCCTGCCGGCGGTGCTCGCCGAGCGGACGGTGAGCGGGACGTAGCGCCGGCCGGAACCGTCCTCGGCGTCCAGGCGCAGCAGGTAGGCGCCCTCGGGCCAGCCGGCGGTGTCCACCGCGAGGGTGCGCTGCCAGCCGGTCAGCACGGTGCGGGTCTCCGGGTCCACGTGCGGCGCGGCCTGCCGGCTGCCCGGGACGTGCTCGCGGCGCCAGACCAGCCGGGCGCGGGCGCCGTCGTACCAGCCCATCCGGTAGGCGGAGACGGTGAAGGCCGCGGCCGGGGTGGAGACGTGCAGGCCGAAGGGCTCGCCGGGCAGGACGCTGACCCGGTCGGCGAAGCCCGCGATGGCGTCGTCCGGGCCGGGGTCGGTGATCTCCCAGTCGGGGTTGCCGGGGCGGGAGCGCTCGCTCGTCGGCCCGGTGTGCCCGTCGGGGGCCGGGCTGCCGGGGGCGCTCGGGGCGGAGGAGGCCGCCGTGGCCGCCGCGGCGGACGGCTGCGCGGCGGCGGCCGGGGCCGGGGCCGGGCGGGGGTGGCCGCAGGAGGTGACGGCGGCCGCCATCAGGCCCAGGCCCAGAATCCTGCGCCGGCTCGGCTCCGCCACCGCGACCTCCGTGTTTCCTCGTGCGTGCCCGTGTCCGGGGCCGTGGGCGCGTCGACCCGGTCGGTGGCGGCGCGCTGGGGGCCGCCGGTCCGGTGGGTCGGCCGCGCGGACATCCTCGCGTGTTTCGCGAGGCCCGTGCGGGCCGCCGCGCCGGACCGCAGCCGTCGCCGGGCTCCGTGGGGGCGCCACTGGGGCGCTTCAGGGGCGCCGCGGGGCGCCGGCGAAGGCGGCCGGGACGGCCCGCGACCGGGCAGGGCCGTACGGGCGCACCCGGGTGTGTCGACCGGCGCGGTCGCCCTGCCCCGGCGGGCCGGTCCCCTAGCCTGACCAGGCGCGCCGTCCGGCGGCCGCAGGGGGTCCGGAGCCGTCCGCGCCCGGCCGAGTCGTGGACAGGGGTGCACGTGGTTTCGTCGGGGTCGGCCGAAGCGGGGGCGGGGCAGGACTCCCGGCGCGGGCGGTTCCGGGCCTGGATGCTGGAGGGCCTGGCCGAAAAGGCCAAGCAGCACCCCGGCCCGCACGCCGAGGTTCCGCACGAGGAGGGCCGGCGCTGGTGGCGGGTCATGTGCCTGACCGGCCTGGACTACTTCTCCACGCTCGGCTACCAGCCCGGCATCGCCGCGCTCGCGGCCGGGCTGGTCTCGCCGCTGGCGACCATCGTGCTGGTGGCCGTCACCCTGCTGGGCGCGCTGCCGGTCTACCGGAGGGTGGCCCAGGAGAGCCCGCACGGCCAGGGTTCGATCGCGATGCTGGAACGGCTGCTGTCCTTCTGGCAGGGCAAGCTCTTCGTGCTCACCCTGCTGGGTTTCGCCGCCACCGACTTCATGATCACCATCACCCTGTCCGCCGCCGACGCCAGCGCGCACCTGGTGGAGAACCCGCACCTGCACGACGCGCTGACCGGCAAGCAGATCATGCTGACCATGATCATGATCGCGCTGCTCGGCGCCGTCTTCCTCAAGGGCTTCAGCGAGGCGATCGGCCTGGCCGTGGTGCTGGTCGCGGTGTACCTCTCGCTCAACGTCGTGGTGGTGGCCAACGGGCTGTGGCACGTGTTCAGCGAGCCGCAGCTGTTCACCGAGTGGACGGACGCGCTGACCGTGGAGCACGGCAACGCGATCGCGATGATCGGCGTCGCGCTGATCGTCTTCCCGAAGCTGGCGCTCGGCCTGTCCGGCTTCGAGACCGGCGTCGCCGTGATGCCGCACATCGAGGGCGACCCGGACGACACCGAGGAGAAGCCCACCGGCCGGATCCGCGGCGCCCGCAAGCTGCTGACCACCGCCGCCGCGATCATGAGCGTCTTCCTGATCACCACCAGCTTCATCACCACGCTGCTCATCCCGCCGGACCAGTTCGAGCCCGGCGGCCAGGCCAACGGTCGGGCGCTCGCCTTCCTCGCCCACGAGTACCTGGGCAGCACCTTCGGCAGCGTCTACGACCTCTCCACGATCGCCATCCTCTGGTTCGCCGGGGCCTCCGCGATGGCCGGGCTGCTCAACCTGATGCCGCGCTACCTGCCCCGCTACGGCATGGCCCCGCACTGGGCCCGCGCGGTGCGGCCGACCGTCGTCGTGCTCACCCTGATCGCCTTCCTGGTGACCTGGATCTTCGACGCCAACGTGGACGCCCAGGGCGGCGCCTACGCGACCGGCGTGCTGGTGCTGATCAGCTCCGCCGCCATCGCCGTCACCATCGCCGCCCACAAGGCCGGGCAGCGCCGCTGGCGGGCCGGCTTCGCGGTGATCGCCGCGGTGTTCCTCTACACCACGGCGGTGAACATCGCCGAGCGGCCGGACGGGGTCAAGATCGGCGCCTGCTTCATCGCGGGCATCATGCTGGTCTCGTTCCTCTCCCGGCTCAAGCGCGCCTTCGAACTGCGCGTCACCGACGTGGTGCTGGATGACGTCGCGGAACGGTTCGTCCGGGACTACACCCACCGCCCGCTGCGGCTGATCGCCAACGAACCGAACAGCCGCGACCTCGCCGAGTACCGTGACAAGATCCACCAGATCCGGCGGGACAACGACATCCCGGCCGAGGACGACCTGGTCTTCGTCGAGGTCACCGTGCTCGACCCGTCCGACTTCGAGGCCGAACTGACCGTGCGCGGCGAGGTGCTGCACGACCGCTACCGGGTGCTCACCCTGGAGAGCTCCAGCGTGCCCAACGCCCTGGCGGCCCTGCTGCTCCGGGTGCGCGACCTCACCGGGCAGCAGCCGCACATCTACTTCGAATGGACCGAGGGCAACCCGTTCGCCCAGTTCCTGCGGTTCTTCCTGTTCGGACAGGGCGAGATCGCCCCGGTCACCCGCGAGGTGCTGCGCGAGGCCGAACCGGACCGCTCACGCCGACCGGCCGTCCACGTGGGCTGAGCGCCCGGCCGACGGCGGCCAGCACGGCGCGTGACCGGGCCCTCCCGGCTTCGGGACGGAACGGCGCGCCGGCCGCTCAGCGGTTCTGGTGGGATCTGCTCCACGCCGGGGCGACGAAGGCCACCAGGGCCACGGCGAAGACGATCTGCAGGATGTGGCGGATCCAGTCGATCCCCGAGGTGTGGCGGACACCGATCCAGCCGGAGACGGCGTTGCCGAGCCAGGCCCCGGCGGCGCCGAGCAGCATGGTCAGCCACCAGGGGATCGACTGCGGTCCGCGCAGGATGAGTTTGGCGATCACGCCCAGCACGAAGCCGATGAGCAGAATCCACAGGAGCTGGAACATCGCAGTCCACCTTCCGGGCGCACCCGGGCCGACGGCCCGGTGCGCCGAATCGCCGATGACGCGGTTCGTCCCATGATCACCCGGATCGGGCGAACGGGCACGTCGACCGGGGACCGCGCAGGTCGGCGGCGTGCCACCGGGCCGCTCCCGGCCGGGACGGGAGAGAACCCGCCGCAGGTCGGGCCGGAAATCCGCTGTCCGCCGTCGCGGCCGCACGGATAGGAATGGGCGGGACGCGGACGTGCCGCGTCGCCGAGAGGAGCCGACCCCCGTGATTCGACTTCGTTCCGCCGCGCTGACCCTGGGCTGCGCCGCCGCCGCGCTCACCCTCACCATGGGGACGGCCCAGGCCGCGCCCGGCGACACCAGCACCAGCTGCTCCTCCTCGCTGACGCCGACCGGCTTCGTGGACGTCCAGTGGTGGAACAGCGCCGGCTGCGGCTCCGGGTTCACCCCGAACACCAAGAAGATCATGCAGCTCACCGGCTACCCGGTCGGCACCGTCGTCAACGCCTGCGCCTCCACCTGGCCGCCGGCCGGCTGGACGATCGTGAGCACCTTCTACAGCTCCGGCTGTCAGTACTCCGCGGTGCCGAGCCTGGAGAAGAACTCCTGGCAGCTCAAGCGCGTCTCCTGACGCCGACGCACGACCCGGCGCCGACGCGCGATCCGGCGCCGGGGCCCGAACCCGGCCGGGACCTCAGAGGTCCCGGACCGCCGCGACGGCCTCGCGGACCCGCGGGTGCGGATCCTCCGCCAGGCCGTCCAGCAGTTCGGCGACGCCCGGGGTGGACCAGCGGCCGACGGCCCGAACCAGGTCCTCGCGCACCTCCGGGGCCGGATGGGAGGCCAGCCGGGCGAGCCGGTCCACCGGGCCGCGCCGGCGCAGTCCGAACCAGTGCAGCGCGGAGCGCAGTTCGGCCGGGTCGCCCGGTTCGCCGGCCGCCGCGATCCGCGCGAGCACCACGGGCACGGGCGGCGGCGGGCCGTCCAGCGGGTGCGGGTGGCGCTCGCGCAGCCGGCGGCCGCCGTACTCGCCGTAGATCCGGCAGCCCTGACAGGTGCAGGGCCGGGTGCCGTGGGCGCCCGGCACGTAGCGCCAGCTGGTGACCTGCGGCACGGCGCGGACCCGGTGCACCTCGCGGGCGCCCACCGCGCGCGGCAGGAACACCTCCCAGCCGCGCGGGTCGGCCAGTGCGCCGATCCGCCGGACCGCCTCGGCCGCGCGCAGCGGCTGCTGGACGCCCCGGGCCCGGTCGCGGTAGTGGCCGGCCAGGACCTCCTGCTCGTCGTCCAGCCGGAGGTGCACCGCGACCAGCGCGCCCTTGGGGCCGAACCGGGCCAGCTCGCGCAGCCACTGGTGGGTCAGCGTGTACGAGGGCAGCACGGGGAAGCAGTACACCCCGCGCGCGCCGCCCTGGCCCCGGCTGTCGGCGCGGATCCCGGCGCGGCGGATGCGCGGCGCGTTCGCCGCGGCGGTCAGGTGCACGAACATCGCCATGGGGCGCGATCCTAGCGAGCGACCGTCGGCGCTCCGAGCGATTTTCCGGGTGCCACCGCCGGGCGGGTAGGCGGCCCGGCGGTCCGGGGAGGCCCCGCGGGTCAGGCGGTGTCCGCACGCGTCAGGCGGTGTCCGCGCGGCGCTCGATCAGGGCGGCCAGTCCGTCCAGGATGCGCTCCAGGCCGAACTCCAGCGCCTGGTCGCGGCCGCCCGGATCGGCCATGGCGGCGGCGACCGCGGGGAAGCGGTCGGCGTGCTCCCGGACCACGGTGCCGAGGGCGGCGAGGAGTTCGGCCTCGGGGGTGGCGGCCGACCCGGCGGCGCGGGCCTGCGCGGCGATCCCGCGTACGTGCCCGGTGAGCAGGACGGCGGCGTCCATCCGTTCGGGGCCGGTCAGCCCGTGGCCGTCGAGTGCCGTCACCACCCCTTCCAGCCAGGAGAGTTCCTTCGGGCCGATGACCCGCGCGCCGACGGTGGCGTCCAGCAGCCACGGGTGGCGGGCGAAGGACTCGGCCAAGTGGTGGGCCCAGGCGGTGAGTTGATCCCGCCAGTCGGCCCCCTCCGAGGCGTCCGGGGGCGCGTCGACGGCCGACTCGACCATCAGGGCGATCAGTTCGGCCTTGCCGGGGACGTAGCGGTAGAGCGACATCTTGGTGAAGTCGAGCAGTCCGGCCACCTTCTGCATGGAGACCGAGGCGAGTCCCTCCGCGTCGGCGACCTCGACCCCGGCCGCGGCGATCCGCTCCAGGCTCAGGGCCGGCTTCGGCCCCCGGGTGGGTCTGGCCGGCGGCCCCCAGAGCAGTCGCACCGTGTCGTTCGCCGCCTCGGCCATCATCCGCTCCGTCCTGGGCCGCGGCCTGGGGGGTTGTCCTTCCAGGCCAACTGTGTCTACCGTACACAGCAACGAACAGTGTCCGCGAGACACAGTTTTCTGATTCCCGGACGGAGTGGTTTCCATGAGCACCAAGGTCCTGATCTCGGGCGCGAGCATCGCCGGCCCCGCGCTGGCCCACTGGCTGGGCCGGTACGGCTTCGAGGTGACCGTGGTCGAGCTGGCCCCCGCACTGCGCGACGGCGGCCAGGACGTCGACTTCCGCGGCCGCACCCACCTGACCGTGCTGGAGCGGATGGGAGTCCTGGAGGAACTGCGCACGCTCGGCACCGGCGGCAGCCCGATGACCTTCGTGGGCCCCGACGGGCGCCAGCTGCTGCACCTGCCCGCCGAATTCGCCGGCGGCGACCTGGAGGTCCCGCGCGGGGAACTCGCCCAACTGCTCCACCGGCACAGCAGCGCCCGCGCCGAGTACGTCTTCGGCGACTCGGTCACCGCACTGGAGGAGACCCCGGGCGGAGTCCGGGTCACCTTCCGGCACGCGGCACCACGCGAGTTCGACCTGGTGATCGGCGCCGACGGGCTGCACTCCACCGTCCGCCGGCTCGCCTTCGGCCCCGAGCGGCGCTACGTCCGCCACCTCGGCTACTACGCGGCCACCTGGCAGCTGCCCAACGACCTCGGGCTGCCGACGGGCGCGGTCGGCCTCAACGCCCCCGGCCGGCTGATGTCCGTCGGCGCCGCCCACCGCGACCCGGACCGGGCCGGCGCGTTCTGCCTCTTCGCCTCGCCCGAGCTGCGCCACGACCGCCACGACCCGGCGCGGCAGAAGGCGCTGGTCCGGGCCGCCTTCACGGGCCTCGGCTGGCGGGTGCCGCAGCTGCTGGAGAGCCTGGACGCCGCCCCCGAGCTGTACTTCGACTCGATCAGCCGCGCCGACGTGCCCGCCTGGTCGACCGGCCGGATCGCCCTGATCGGCGACGCCGCCTGCGGGGCGACCATCGGCGGCATGGGTACCGGCACGGCGGTGGTGGCCGCGTACGTCCTGGCGGGCGAGCTGGCCCGGGCGCGCGGCGACCACCGGGCCGCCTTCGGGCGGTACGAGCAACTGCTGCGCGGCTACGCGCAGGGCTGCCAGAAGGGCGGGGACCGGACCGGGCCGTTCCTCGCCCCGCGCACGGCCGCGGGCCTGCGGTTCCGCAACGCGCTGCTCAACCGGCGCTGGGCGCTGGAGCGGATGCTGGAGCTGGGAAAGCGGGTCAGCAGCGTCGAACTGCCGGACTACGAGCGCGAGTCGCGCCGTCCGAGGGAACTCGCCGGCTGACCGGCGACACCCGGTGCGGCACCAGGAGCCTCCACCCGGACGGTCCCGCGAGTCGATCGTGCGACGGCCGCGCCCTCCCGGGTGGCCGGCGGACGTACGACGGACATCCGGCGGGCCACCGCTGGAAGAACGTTCGACGAGCGGCGGCCGCCCTCCCGCCGCCGAGCAGGGGGTCTGCCCGCCCGCCCGGTTCGGCGGGGCTGTCGTGGAGGGCCCGGACCCCGGAGGATCCCGGTACCGCCCCGCCGACCTTCCAGGGACCCCGCATGCCTCGCCTCGCCACCCGGGCCGGCGCCGCCGCCGCACTGGCCGCCGCGTTCGCCCTCGCCACGGCCGCCCCCGCCCCCGCCGACCCTCCGGCGCCCGTCAGCACCGACCTGGTCGGCATGGGCGCCCCCGCCGCCGACGCGCTCCTCAACAAGCTCGCGGCGGACTACAACGCCTCGCTCGCGGCGGCCGGGGACACCACCTCACCCCGGCTGTACAGCTGGGACGCCCGGGGATCCGGCACGATCACCTCCAAGGCGGGGGCCACCACCGTCTTCCGGCCGGCCAACACCAAGCAGGCCCTGAACACCCTGGTGGCCAACACCGGGGCCACGGTCGACTTCGTCCGGCTGAGCCGGCCGCCGCAGCAGACCGACCCGATCTCGATCGACTTCATCCCGTTCGTGAAGGACGCGGTGACCTGGGCGGCCCCGGCGGGTGGCAACGCGCCGAACAACCTGACGAGCTTCCAGCTGCGGTCGATCTACGCCTGCGACATCACCAACTGGCGGCAGATCGACTCCCGGCTGCCGGACGCGACGATCAGGCCGGTGGTGCCCGGCTACTTCTCCTCGACTTCCAGCTACCGCCGATCGACCTACACCTCCGACGAGATGACCGCCTTCGCGTCCGGCGCCGTGAACGGCGGCGATCCGGGTGCCTTCTACGCGGGCCCGTGCGTGACCTCCGGTGTCGCGGACGACCAGGGCGAGGACGCGGTCCTGCACGATCCGAACGCGATCGTCCCGTACTCGGTCGGCCGCTGGCTCGGCCAGGTGACCGGCGGGCACCGTAAGCCGGGCGACGACCCCGGGGTGCTGGTGCCGAAGAACCTGGACGGAGTGGCCCCGACGGACGGCGGTGAGATCAGCGAGTACCTCCTCCAGAGCTGGTACGGCCGGGTCCTCTACCTCGGGGTGCGGGACGGCGACTGGAGGGGCGTCGGCCCGGAGGGCTGGTTCTGCACCTCCCCGGTCGCCGAGGCGGACGTCCGGAGCCACGGCTTCCTGCCGATGGGCTCCTTCGCCTGCGGGACGACCGTGCACGCGTGATCCCGTCGGGGGCGTGGTGCCGGGGGATGTGCGGCCGGGGGTGCGTCCCCGGCGGACCCGGTGCCGGGAGCGTGCTCGCGGGCCGGGGTGTCGGGAACGTGTTCACGGGCGGGGGTGTCGGGAACGTGTTCGCGGGCGGGGGCCCAAGGTCCCACCCGTTCGGCCCCTTGGCCCCTGGCGATCGGCGCCGCCGCGAGCGATGCTGCCGGTACCGGCCGGGACGATCCGCGTCCGGTCGGAGCAGGATCGTTGGACGAGGTGAACCGGCGTGCGGCATGCCACCGTCGAATCCGTGATGACCAGCCCCGTCGTCCTGGTCTCCCCCGAGACCGGATTCCGGGAGATCGTGACGCTGCTGAGCGAGTACGACATCACCGGCGTGCCGGTGGTGGACCCGGAGGCGCGCCCGCTCGGCGTGGTCTCGGAGGCCGACCTGCTGCGGACCCTGGCCGCGCAGGAGGACCCGGCCAGCCTGCTGCCCGCGCCCGAGTCGGCGCAGGCGGGCCCGAACGGCGAGGTGACCGCGGCCGATCTGATGACGGCGCAACCGGTCTGCACCACGCCGGACACCAGCATCGTCGCGGCGGCGCGGCTGATGAGCCGGCACGGCCTGAAGCGGCTGCCGGTGCTGGACGAGGAGGGGCGGGTCATCGGCATGGTCAGCCGCGGCGACCTGCTGCGGGTGTTCCTGCGCGAGGACGTGGTGATCCGGCGCGAGATCGTCGAGGAGGTGCTCGGCCGGATCGACGGGGTCAGCCCGGCGCAGGTCGGGGTGGAGGTCAACCAGGGGCGGGTGGTGCTCAGCGGCACCGTGCCCGAGCAACACCTGGTGCCGATCGTGCTCAACCTGTGCCGCTCGGTGGACGGGGTGGTCTCGGTGACCGACCGGCTCGGGGCCGAAGGGGCGGCGCCGGTCGGCTGACCGGCCGCGCCGCCCCCGATTCGCACGTTCGTCCCGGACCCGAACGATCCGCTTCGCATACTGCGGAGGGTATCGGGTAACTCACCCTGTGTGCCCGTCAGTGCGGACTGCCGGGACGGCGGAGCTTCGGGGAGGCGGCCGTGGCAGTCGTGTTCGACGCGGACTTCACTTCGACCAGTCAGTGGATCGCCGGGCGCAGCAGCGCCTATCCCCGGATGGGGCCGACCAACCGGAGCGACCACAAACTCGACTACCTCAACCGCGACTACTGCCCCGACGGGGTGTTCGCGGCCGTCCGGCGGCACAGCGGCGGGCTGTGGAGCTGCAACCTGCTGACCACCGAGGGCAGTCCGGACGGCTTCCAGCTCCGTGCCGGGGACGTGCTGTCGGCGAGCGTGACACTGCCCGTCGAGCTCGGCGCCTGGCCGGCGATCTGGACCTGGCGGGACGGCGGCAACGAGGTGGACGTCTTCGAGTACCACCCGGACAACCCCGACCTGCTGGAGATCTCCAATCACGTTCGGGGCGGCTACCGGTACTGGCACGGCGCGGGCTCCGGGATCGGGCCGGGGGCGACCTTCGATCTGCGGGTGGTGCTCGGCGCGAACTCGGTGGACTGGTACGTGGAGGACGAGCTGGTCTACGCGGACCTGCACGGCGTCGGGTCCGGTTGGCACGCGTACCTGATCGTCAACATGTCGGTGGCGGACGGGACGTACCACGACCGGCCGCCCTACGGCGGGCCGGACCGGCTCAGCTGGGTCTGCCGCGGCCTCCGGGTCGAACGCTGAGCGGGCGGGCGCCGAGCGGGCGGGCGGGCTCACGGGTGCCCGAGGTGACGGCGCTCCGTGGGGCTCCTGCGACTCGTCGGGTGCCTACGGTTCGTGGGGTGCGAAGGCGGCGGTGATCGGGCCGCGCGGGGCGTACCCGCCGCGCGGGTCGAGCGGGGTGAGCAGGGTGTGCGGATCGCGTGGGCCGTACAGGCCCTGCGGACCGTTCCGGCCGTTCTGGCCGTACAGGCCGTTCGCGCCCGGTGGACCGGGCCGGCCGGAACGCTGGAACCAGACCGCCCGGCGGTGCGGGCCGATGTGGGCGGGGTCGGTCACGTACAGGTCGTCACGCGGGGCGCGCTCGTTGCCCGGGGCGAGCGCCGCGTCCACGGCGCGGTCGGCGAGCGCGCGCAGCAGCGCGGCGGCGGTGCTCTCGGCGGCGGCCGGCGCGATGGCGAGGGCGGTGAGCTCGGCCCAGAGCGCGGTGGTGACGTAGCCGATCGGGGAGTGGCCGAGCGACGGGACGGGGCGCGGGTCCGGGTGGCGCCGCAGCACCCCGGCGGCGACGAGCTGCTCGGGGGAGCGGTCGTCGTCCGGCGGCCGGAAGGCCGTGGGTGGCTGCTGAGCCGTGGGCCACTCGGGGTGGGACACGGGCGGCGGATGGTGGGTCACGAGCGGCACGCTACCCCGGTGGGCGCCGCGCCGGGCACCGGACCGTTTTCTCAGGCTTCCCTCATGCCGCTTTCACCGGTGGCGGGCGCACGATGGTGGTAGGCGCTGCTCACCTCGGCGGGCCCCGACGGGGGCCGGAGGAGGAGGTCCTGATGAGGTACTGGCACGGACACGACCACGTCGTGGGTGGCTGGGGCATGGGGCTGATGGCGTTCGGGACGCTGCTGCTCCTGGTGATCGCCGTGCTCCTGGCCGTGGCCCTGTTCCGCTACTTCTCGCGCTCGCGGCAGCCGATCCCGCCCGGTCGGGCGGCTCCGGGCGCGGGCGGCCCGCAGGGCTGGGGCCAGGCGGGGCAGGGGGGCCAAGGGGGCTGGGGGACGCCACCGGAGCAGGTGCTCGCGGAGCGGTTCGCCCGGGGTGAGATCGACGCGGAGGAGTACCGGCACCGACTGGAGACGCTGCGTTCGGCGAACGGGCCGGGCGGCGATTGATTCCGGTGGCGATCGGTCCGGCGGCGATCGACCCCGGGGCGACACGGAGCGGGCCTGCCGCACTTCGGGTGCGGCGGGCCCGCTCAGTCGCCGGGGGGCGGGGCCGTGGTCTGCCGGTCGGGGGGCGGCGGGGTGTCGGTGACCGGCCGATGGCCGGGTGCCTACTCGACGACCAGCTCGACCGGGATGTTGCCCCGGGTGGCGCGGGAGTACGGGCAGACCTCGTGCGCCTGCTTGACCAGCAGCTCGCCGGTCTCGCCCGCGAGGGACTCGGGCAGCTCGACGCGCAGCACGACGGCGAGGCCGAAGCCGGCCCCGTCCTTGCCGATGGACACCTCGGCGGTCACCGAGACCTCGCTGGTGTCCACCCGGGCCTGCCGGCCGACCAGGCCGAGGGCGCTGGCGAAGCAGGCGGCGTAGCCGGCGGCGAAGAGCTGCTCGGGGTTGGTGCCCTGGCCGCTGCCACCGAGCGCGGGCGGCATGGCGAGGGCGAGGTCCAGCTGTCCGTCGGAGCTGACGGCACGGCCCTCCCGGCCGTTGGCGGTGGCGGCTGCGGTGTAGAGCGCGTCCATGGTGGCGTCCCTTCAGGTCCTGGGTGTTCCTGCGGCCGGTGGTCCGGGCGGTTGCCGGTCCGGCGTGCTTCGCGGCGGCCGCTGGGTCGTCGCTGCGCTGAGACCAGTAGAGCACGCAATTCAATTGCGCACAACTCAATGGCGTGATGGTGATCGGTACCATGGGTCCATGACCACCCATTCCGGCATGGCCGACGAGGAGCTGCTCCGCCTCGACCGGCAGATCTGCTTCTCGCTCAACGCGGCCTCCCGCGCCTTCGGAGGCGTGTACCGGGTGCTGCTGCGGGACCTCGGGCTGACCTACCCGCAGTACCTGGTGATGCTGGTGCTGTGGGAGGAGGGCGAGCTGCCCGTCAAGCGGATCGGCGAGCGGCTGCGGCTGGACTCCGGGACGCTCTCCCCGCTGCTCAAGCGACTGGAGGCGGCCGGACTGGTGCGCCGCGAGCGGAGTGCGGAGGACGAGCGGTCGGTCACCGTCCGGCCGACCCCCGAGGGGTCGGCGCTGCGTGAGCGGGCCGGGCAGGTCCCGCGCCGGCTGCTCGCGGCGACCGGGCTGCCGGTCGAGGACCTGGCCGCGCTGCGCGGACTGCTGGACCGGGTGACCGCCGCGCTGGACGCGGCGGAGGTGGAGCCGGCTCCGTAGGGGGCGAAGCGGCCGGTGTCGGGGGGGGGGGGCGGCCGGCGGGGGGTCGGGTGGTGGGGGGGGGGGGGGGGGGGGGCGGGGGGGGGGGGGGGGTGGGGGGTGCGGTCGTGGGGCTTGTCAAGCCACCCTCCCGCACCCTGTGATCTGGGTCACATTGTTGCCCCTCGGGCCGGGCTCGTGAGGGCGAAGCGCCAGGTCAGCCACGCTGTTCGGAAGTGAACGGAAACGTTCGGCAATTGTCCGCCCGATCCGGTCAACAACCCGGAGCTCCCGGACGGTTACACCACGAGCCCCCAAGGGGCCGTCGGCGTGCCACCCGGTGGGCCGGCCAGCCGACCGATGAAAGGGGGGCCGCGTGAGCACTCCCGGGCCGGGCGAGGAGCGGGGCCTGCGAGCCGACCCGCTCGGCGACCTGCCGAACGACTTCGAGGCCTTCTTCACTCGCGAGAACTCCGGGTACCTCCGTTACGCCCAGCAGCGCCTGCGGCACCGTGAGGACGCCCAGGACGCCGTCCAGAACGCGGGCACCACGCTCTACAAGAACTGGCGCCGGGCCCTGGCCAGCCCCGATCCGCAGGCCTTCGCCTTCAAGATCGTCAAGGACGCGGTCGTGGACGTGCTGCGCGAGCGCCGCCGCACCGAACGCAAGCGACTGCGGGTGATCGCCCAGCGCCGTCCCGACACCAGCCAGGACGAGCTGAACGAACTCGCCGAACTGGACGCCCTGGACTGGGCGATGGAGGAGCTCGCGCGGGCCGCCCCGGTCCAGGCCGACGTGGTGCGGCTGCGCCAGGCGGGACTCTCCTACCACGACATCGGACGGTCCCTCGGCATCGCGCACACCACCGCCCGCACCTACTACAGCCTCGGACGGCGCCACCTGGAGTACCTGTTGGAGCACCCGGACGACGACGGGGCGCGGACATGAAGGTCGTGGACCTGCTGCGCGTGCACGCCGGTGAGCTGGCCCGCGAGTTCGACGACCACGATCCGGTGGACTTCACGCGTCGGCTGGCCGAGCGGCTCGCCGCCGTTCGACGGCCCGCCCCGGCCGTGCGCGAACGCCCCGCCAGGCCGCCCGCCGGTGCCCGGCCGCCGCACGCGCCGGCCTCGGGGCCGAGCCCGGGACCGGCGGCGGGGACGGGGACGGGCGCCGGGCTGGGCACGGGTGCCGGGGCGGGCGCCGGCTCCGGTCCGGGGGCGGGACCCGGTCCCGGGGCGCTCCCCGGGCAGACCCGGTGGGCCGGAGGGCGGGCGGAGCTGCGGCGCGACCTGCGGCACCTGTGCGCGGGGGTGGCGGGCGCGGTGGAGCCGGGCGAGCTGGCCCTGGACCTCGAACTCGCCGAGAAGACCGCCTTCCGCACCCTGGGCTGCCTGCTGTACGGCATGGGGCGCACGGCGGACGGCGTCTTCTGGTGGCGGATAGCCGCCCAGTACGGGGACCAGCTGGCCGTGCACTGCCTGGCGGTGCACTACACGGCCGAGGGCGAGCGGTGCGACGCGGCCCACTGGGCGGCCCAGGCCCAGGACCTCAGCGCCCCGGGCCGGCTGCCGGAGCTGGCGCCGGACGTCCGGCCGGGCGGGGCGGCGGAGCTGGCGCGGGTGCTGGCGGAGCGCTACGACGGCGAGATCCTGCTGACGGTGCGGGAAGCGGTCGCGGCGCGGCCGGGGGCCGACCCCGGGCGGTTGGCGGTCCGGGCGGTACGGGGGCGGGGAGTGGTGCGGATCCGGTGACCGGGTGCGGCTGTCGGGGCGGCCGGTGTGGGGGCGCGTGCCGGGCTGGGGCGGGGGAGCATGCGGGCCGGGGGGCTTGGGGGCCGGGGGGAGGGCAGGGGGTCAGGTGAGCCCGGAAACGGCGGCGCCCAGGTACTCCGCGCCGAGCAGCAGCGGGACGACGACCATGATCGCCGCGTTGTGGGTGGCCGTCCAGGCCCGCAACTCGCCGAGGGAGCGCCGTGTGCGGCCGTCGGCCCGCAGGTGGACCGCGAAGGGCACCAGGGTGCCCAGCGAACCGAGCAGCACCAGCACGGCGGCCGCCACCGCCGCCTCCCGGCCACCGGTCGGGGCGGCGGCGATGGAGGCGGCCCCGCCGACGGCCGGGACGAGGGTGTTCGGACGGGTCACGACCAGGACCACGGCGAGACCGGCGGACCGGGCGGCGGACAGCCGGTCGATCGAGAGCAGCCAGACCGGCGGGGCGGTGACCCGGCCGGGGCGCGGCCGCTCGCGCCACTGCCGGGCGGCCAGCAGGAGGAGCACGACACCGAGGGCGAGCTTCAGCCAGGACGGCCAGGTCGGCGTGGTGCCGGTGGGGTTCCACGCGGTTCCCGCCGCCACGACGGCGGCCACCACCGCGGTCAGGCCGAGCAGCCAGCCGGCCGTGAAGGCGATCCCGTTGGCCCGGCCGCGCGGTGAGGCGAGG
The DNA here is from genome assembly GCF_042677365.1 of Kitasatospora sp. NPDC127116. Taxonomy (NCBI): domain Bacteria; kingdom Bacillati; phylum Actinomycetota; class Actinomycetes; order Kitasatosporales; family Streptomycetaceae; genus Kitasatospora; species Kitasatospora sp. NPDC127116. Next base: position 48,689 of record NZ_JBHXTL010000032.1, on the reverse strand, counting down.
ATCAGGAGCAGGGCGATCAGCGGCAGCGGGGAGAGCGCGACCGCCACCGCGGAGGCCAGCATCGGGCCGATCGCCTCGCCCATCCCCGCACCTGCCCTTCCCGCCGCCGGGCGCCGTCCGCCATTCAGCTACCGACGGGCGGGCGGCGCACGGCCGGTGCCGCCGTTAGGGTGAGGGCGGAGCGGAGCGCGGGTGCGGGCGGGTGCGGGGATCGGCGCCGAGGGGCGCCGAAGGGTGCCGACGTGTGGGTGCGGGCGGGTGCGGGGGTGGGCGCCGACGGGCGGGTGCGGGCGGAGGGTGAGGCGGAGAGCGACGGAGGGCCGCCGCACCACCGGGGTGCGACGGCCCTCCGCGGGCACGGGCCGCGTCAGTCGGTGCCGGACTCGATCGCCGCGAGGTCGAGCGCGGTGGGGTCCTTCTCGTCACCGTTGCCGGCGGCGATGGGAGCCGCACCGCCCGGGGCGAGCTCGCCGATCAGGCCGCTCCACGGCGCCAGCTGGCCGTGCACCGCGTACTGCTCCAGCTTGCTGCGGGAGTCGGCGATGTCGAGGTTGCGCATGGTCAGCTGGCCGATGCGGTCGTCCGGGACGAACGCGGCGTCGACGCTGCGCTCCATCGACAGCTTCTCCGGGTGGTAGCTGAAGTGGGGGCCCTGGGTGTCGAGGACCGAGTAGTCCTGGCCGCGCCGCAGCCGCAGGGTGACGCTGCCGGTGACCGGGTGGCCGATCCAGCGCTGGATGCTGTCCCGGAGCATCAGCGACTGCGGGTCGAACCAGCGGCCCTCGTACAGCAGCCGGCCGAGCCGCCGGCCCTGGGTGTGGTACGTGGCGATGGTGTCCTCGTTGTGGATGGCGTTGAGCAGCCGCTCGTAGGCGATGTGCAGCAGCGCCATGCCGGGGGCCTCGTAGATGCCCCGGCTCTTGGCCTCGATGATGCGGTTCTCGATCTGGTCCGACATGCCCAGACCGTGCCGGCCGCCGATGGTGTTGGCCTCGCGGACCAGGTCGACGGCGCCGGCGAACTCCTGGCCGTTGATCCGGACCGGGCGGCCGAACTCGAACTCGACGGTGACGTCCTCGGTCAGGATCTCGACCTCGGGGTCCCAGAAGGCCACGCCCATGATCGGGCTGACGATCTCCAGGGAGGTGTCCAGGTACTCCAGCCGCTTGGCCTCGTGGGTGGCGCCCCAGATGTTGGCGTCGGTGGAGTAGGCCTTCTCGGCGGAGTCCCGGTACGGCAGGTCGCGCTCGGCGAGCCACTCGGACATCTCCTTGCGGCCGCCGAGCTGGTCGACGAAGGCCTGGTCCAGCCACGGCTTGTAGATCCGCAGGTTGGGGTTGGCCAGCAGGCCGTAGCGGTAGAACCGCTCGATGTCGTTGCCCTTGTAGGTGGAGCCGTCGCCCCAGATGGAGACGCCGTCCTCCTGCATGGCGCGCACCAGCAGGGTGCCGGTCACCGCGCGGCCGAGCGGGGTGGTGTTGAAGTACGTCTGCCCGGCGGAGCGGATGTGGAAGGCGCCGCAGGCGAGGGCGGCCAGGCCCTCCTCGACCAGCTCGGCCCGGCAGTCGACCAGCCGGGCCTGCTCGGCGCCGTACGCGCGGCCACGGGCCGGGACGTCGGCGAGGTTCGGCTCGTCGTACTGGCCGATGTCGGCCGTGTAGGCGTAGGGGAACGCACCGTGCTCGCGCATCCACGCGACGGCGACGGAGGTGTCCAACCCACCGGAGAATGCGATGCCGATCCGTTCACCGACCGGCAGCTTGCTCAAGACCTTCGACATGGATGCACCCTTGACCCGCATGGCGGGCCCCTGATCTAGCGATGTGTGACGGGATTCGGCGTAATCGATCCGATGCCCGAACTCTGGCATAGATTTGCAGAGTAATGCAAGAGCATACGAAAGCCTGGGTGGCCGCAGAGGGCTGCCCGGCCGCCGCGTATCGGGCGGTGATCCTGCCGACTCGCTTGGCCCGACGGGTAGTTGCGGCCGATCAGGGGGTCGGGGCGGGTGCCCGGGTGCGCAGCCAGGCGGTACGGGAGGCGAGCGTGCCCAGCCCGAGGGCGACCAGGTGGCCGGCGTCGGCCAGCTGCTGATCCAGCGCCCAGGCGGCGGCCAGGGCCACGGCGAGCGCCGACAGTCCGAAGCGACGCAGCGGACGCGGGCCGAGCGCGAGGAGGCAGGCACCGGTCGCGACCAGGCCGTAACTGATGCCCACGTCCCGGGCGCGGGAGAGCGCGCCCGGGATGCGGGCCGTCAGCATCACCCACATGGCGCCCTCGGTGAGCAGGGTGGCGCCCAGGTGCCCGAAGACGAAGACCGCACCGGCCCGGGCCGGACCCCAGCGCCACTCGGCCAGGCCCAGGACGACGGCGACCGCCGCGATACCCGCCCAGGACGGGACCCCGTCGACCACGAGGCCGCTGGTGAACACGGTCCACCACTGGCCAAGTTCCAGGTGATGGACGTTGCTGCTGTTGTGCCGCACGAACCGGGCCCGCTCGGCATGGCCCTGGCTCGCCAGCCAGGAGGCCGTCACGGTCAGCAGCAGGACGTACGCCGTGGTGAGGCGCAGCCGGACGGCGGCTCTCAGCGCGGGGTGCCGGGAAGCCGCGGGGCCGGTCGGTGTCCTCGTGGCGAGGCGATCGCTCATCGTGCCTGGTGCCCTTGTTCGGCGGTTCCCGGAACCGGCTCGCCCGGTGCGCGGCGGGAAGGCCGCGGCCGGGACGGTCCGAGCGTCAGCGTACGCGAACGGCCGGAAGGCGCCGGGGCCGGAGGCGGGGTGCCGGGAGGCGCGGTTCTCCCGTGCGGCCATGTCGTTGTGGAAGGTCGTTGCGGGCGACTCGGCGACTCGGCGACTCGGCGACCGGTGGCGGGTGGCGGCGGGGCCGGGCGGGGGCGAGGGTGAGGGGGATGGTGAGGAGTGTCGCGAGGAGGCGTCGATGGGCGGCAGCACCGTCAAGGGCCCCGAGGCACACCGGCGGCCCCGGTGGGCGCGTGCCGCCCACGCGGTGTGGGCCTACGTCCGGCGCGCGCCGGGGACCTACATCTGGCTGGCGATCCTGCTCGTCACCACGCAGGTGATCCGGCACGTCGATCCGGCGACCGCCGACCGCATCCTGGAGCGGCGTTCGACCAACCTCCACCACCTCCAGGTCTCGCCGGTCCGCGTCCTGGTGACCAGTGCCCTGTGGATCGCGGGCGGCGGCTGGCTGTCCTACTTCCTGCTGTACAACCTCTTCCACGTGCCCGCCGAACGATGGCTCGGCACGCTGCGCTGGATCTCGGTGGCGGCGCTCGCGCACGTCGGCGCCACGTACCTCAGCGAGGGCGTGCTCGGCTGGGCGATCCACCGCGGGCTGGCCTCGCCGAGCGCCGTCTACACCCTGGACTACGGCGTCAGCTATGCACTGGCCGGAGTGGTCGCGGTCCTCACCTATCTGATCGTCCGGCCCTGGCGGTACCTGTACGCGGCCGGGGTGTTGGTGGTCTACGGACTGGGCGTGCTGCAGAGCCGGGACTACACCAGCATCGGCCACTTCAGCGCGGCCCTGATCGGCTTCGCCTGCTACCCGCTGACCCGCGACCGCCCGGGTTCCTTCGACCCGGTCGCCTCGGCCCGCACGGTCCGGCGGCGGGCGCGCCGACGGTGACCGACGGCCGCCGATGGGACGGGTCGGCGGGCGGGTTTGCGGGGCCGCCCGCCGACCGGGCGGGTGGCGGGACGACTACCGGCCGAATCGCTGGGACACGCAGAGGATGTTGCCTTCGCTGTCCTTGAACCAGGCCGCGCGCATGCCCTCGCCCTCGGCGACGCCGTTGACGGTCTTCAGACCGGGGAAGTCGTACTCCTCGAAGGTGATACCGCGGTCGCGGAGGCCGGCCATCTCGGTGTCGAGGTCGGCGACCTTGAAGCTGGCCAGGGTGTGGGCGGCCTGACCGCCGCTGGGGGTGTGGTAGACGGTGACCTGGGTGCCGCCGGTGTCGCAGACGAACTCCTCCTCACTCTCCTCGGCGAGCTTGAGACCGAGGGTGTCGGTGTAGAAGGCCTTGGCGCGGGTGAGATCGGCGGCGGGGATGACTGCTTGCAGCGGAGCGTCTCCAAGCATGGTGTTTCGCCTCCTCCCTGTCACCAGGCTAGGGATGTGCGGGCCGTACCGCCCGGTGGGCACGGAACGGCTTCGGACCGTGCGCGGGAGGTTGCCGGACGTCATGCGGGGCCGGCCTCCGGAGCGAGGTGACCCCGGCGGCGCGGGCGAAGCGAGGCCTTCACCCCGGGTGGCCGGCCGGCCGCGGAGGTGTCACCGGCCCCGTGGCCAGCCGTGCGGCACGCGTTCCAGCACTCCCGCACCGAACAGCTCGTACAGCGGCAGGGTCTCCAGGTGGACGTAGCCGATGTGACAGTCGCAGACCGGCAACGGACAGGCCCGCGCCCGCAGTCGGGCACGGTAGCTGCCGTCGTACAGGTTGCCGAGGACGTCCCGGACGAAGTGGCAGCGGCGCACCGTGCCGTCGCCGTCCACCGACAGCACGGACTCGCCGGTGCGGCACGGCAGCCCGGCGCTGGGATGGGCGTGCCGGCTGTAGCCGAAGTGCGGGTCGAGAGCGGCCCATCGGGCGGCCTCGGCGTCGGTGTAGTCGAGGCCCTCGGCGGCGTTGACCCACAGGTAGACGTCCTCGGAGAGCTCGCCGCGCAGCCGGCCGGCCTCGTCGAGGTGCTCGGGCTGGCCGACGACACCGACGCTGTACCGCACACCGAGTGCGTCCAGCTCGCGGCACTTGGCGAGGAAGCGGTCACGGGTGACCTGGCCGGGATGGAAGGTGACCCAGAGGGCGAGTGCGTCGAGGTCGGCCTCGGCGAGCCAGCCCGTGCGGCAGCTGAGGTTGGTCTGGATCGCGACGCGGCGGACGTGCGGCAGGCGGCTCAGCTCGACCAGCGCGCGGCGGTACCAGGACCGCACCAGCCCCTCGCCCCAGGGCGTGAACAGCAGCGACAGGGTGTCGCCGGTTCCCGCGCGCCCGGCGGCCCAGCCGGTGAAGCGCTCCAACGCGGCCCGGTCGGCCCGCAGTTGTCCGGGGCTGTCGCGCCGCTTGGCGAACGGACAGTACGGGCAGTCGTAGTCGCAGGAGGAGAGCGGACCGCGGTAGAGCAGGGTGAGGTCCCGCGCGCCGTCCTCCTCCGGCGGCGAGGCGGAGGGCATGCCGAGGAAGGTCATTTCGCCTCGTACGCCGCCATCAGGGCCCGGACCCCGGGCGAGAACAGCATCGGCCCGACGGCGTCCGAGTGCGCCAGGCCCTCCGGGCTGAGCCGCAGGAACGCCGGGTCGCCGTCGGCGAGCCAGCCGCGCTCGGCGAACCGGGACAGCTCCGCCGGGAAGTCCTCGGCCGGGGACCCGCCGAACCGGGCACGGTAGTCCGCCAGCGGCATGCCCTCGGCCTGGAGCAGCGACTGCACCAGGTGCCGCCGGCGAGGCTCCGCACCGCCCATCCAGTGACCCACCTCGGCACGGTGGAAGTCCTCGGTGGCGACGTAGTCGTCGATGATGCCGCGCACCTCGGTGGCGTTCACCGCGTAGTCGAAGGAGTAGTGCAGCCGCGAGGTGTAGGAGCGGGCGCCGCAGCCCAGGCCGACCATGCCGTCGGTCTGGCAGGCGTACTCGCCCGCCCCGGCCTGCGGGGAGGCGGCCCGGCGGAACATCCGCATCGACACCTGCTGGTAGCCGTGGGCGAGCAGGTGGTCGCGGCCGGCCCGGTAGAGCGCGAGCCGCCGGGTGTCCCAGGCGGACCGGCTCTCCTGCTCCCCGCGCCGGGCCAGGCCGGTCAGCGGGCGGACGTACAGGGGGTAGAGGTACAGCTCCTCGGGCCGCCAGGCGAGCGCGGTGTCCAGCGAGCGGAGCCAGCTCGCCTCGGTCTGGCCGTCGATGCCGTAGATGAGGTCGATGTTGAGCACCGGGAACCCGGCCGCGCGGATCCGGCCGAGGGCGGCCTCCACCTCGGCCCGCTTCTGCGGGCGGACGGCGGAGCGCGCCTCGGCGTCGTCGAAGGACTGCACGCCCAGGCTCAGCCGGGTGGTGCCCCGGGCGGCCAGCACCTCCAGCCGGTCGGCGGTCGCGGTGGCGGGCGAGGCCTCCACCGAGAGCGGCACCGCCCGCAGGTCGGCGCCCATCCGCTGCTCCGCGATGTCGCACAGCCGTTCCAGCTCGCCGGCCGTCAGATAGGTGGGAGTGCCGCCGCCGAACGCGGCCAGCGCGAACCGGGCCCCGTCGTCCAGCGCGGCGCGCACCGCCGCGGCCTGGCGCTCCAAGGCGTCCAGGTAGGCCGTGGTCAGGCCCTCCGGGCTGCCGATCCGGGTGAACAGGTTGCAGAAGCCGCAGCGGACCTCGCAGAACGGGATGTGCAGGTAGAGCGAGAGCGCGTGCTGCGGCTCGCCGGCCCACAGCTCGCGCAGCGGCGGACGTCCGGGCAGCGGGCGGTAGGCCGTCTTGTGCGGGTACGCGTAGACGTACGACTGGTACGGCGAGTCCGGGCGCGGGGGCGCGGTGGTCATGCGGGCTCCTCGGAGGTCGCGGCGGCGCCCGCCGGTCGGGCGGGGAGGGTGAAGTGCGCGTACGGGACCGTCCAGACCACCTCGTGGCCGATCCGGTGCCCGGTGTAGCCGTCCTCGCCGTAGGCGGTGCCGTGGTCGGAGCAGATGATCGCGAAGCAGGGGCGGCGGGCGCTCATCGCGGCGAACAGCCGGCCGATGTGCGCGTCCACGTACTCCAGGGCGGCGGCGTGGCTGGCCCGCGAGTCCCCGTGCTCGCGGGTGGCGCCGGGCAGGTGGAACCAGTTCGGCTGGTGCAGCGCCGAGACGTTCAGGAAGAGGAACAGCGGCTGGTCGGCGGGCTGTTCGGCGGCGACCCGCTCGGCCCGGGCGACCTGCACCTCGAAGGACGTCGGCGAGGCCACGCCGGACTCGGGTGCCCAGTGGCTCTCCTGGAAGAGGCCCGGGAGCACCGAGCCCAGGGGGCCCTGCTTGTTGAAGAACCCCACGCCGCCGATGCACACCGTGCGGTACCCCGCCGCGGCCAGGGCCGTCGGCAGGTCGGGGGCGTCGAAGACCCAGGTGCGCGGGGCGGTGCTCTCGGATCCGGCGAAGCGGGCCGCGAACAGGCGCGGGTGCGGTCCGTCCGGGGAGGCCGGGGTCGGCAGGAAGCCGGCCAGGATCGCCTGGTGGGAGGCGTAGGTGAAGCTGCCGGGCGCGTGCCGGCGCTCCCAGCGGCCGCCGGGGAGGACGGCGGCGAGGTGCGGGATGCGGCCGGCGGCGGCCAGTTCCTCGGCGACGTCGAAGCGGAGCGTGTCGAGGGTGACGAGCAGCAGGTCGTGGCTGCCGACGACGGCGTTCATGTCGGGGGTGGGAGCGGGAGCCGGGGCGTGGTCCGGGGTGTGGTCCGGAGCCGGGGCGTGGGCCGGGGCCGGGGCGTGCGCCGGGATGTGGGCCGGGGTCGGGGCGTGGTCCGGGGTGGTGGTCAGGTGGTTCATCGAGCGGGTTCCGTGATCTGGTGGTCCGTCGTCGCGGGCGACGACGGGGAGGGGGCGGTGAGGGCGGCCAGCTGGGCGCCGTAGGTGTCCAGGCCCTCGGCAGGGCCGCCGGGCAGGCCGGTGAGGCGGGGGAGCAGGTCGCCGAAGGCGTTCACCTCGCCGACCAGGGCGCGCCGCCAGCCGGCCGTGGGCAGCACGTCGACGCCGACCATCGGCGAGCCGGGGAAGCAGGCCGCCGCGCGCTCGGCCGTCTCCAGCAGGGCCGGCCAGGCTGGCCCCGCGGCCTCCCGGACCTGGTCGATGCTGCCCCGGGCGCCGCCGAGGTGCAGGTTGGTCATCGGCTGGGTGCTGGTGCGCACCACGGCGTGGGTGGCCCGGCCGGCGACCACCACGACCCGCAGGTCCGCCGAGCGCCCCGACTGCGAGGCCTTCGGGATCCACTGCTCGACGTGCAGGCCGTCCGGTGCCAGGCCGTCGACGATCGCGGCGACCTCCCGCTCGCCGCGGTAGCGGCGCACCCGCAGCGAGTTGTGCAGGCCGCCGTCGGTGAGCTCCACCGAGGTGGTGGCCTGCACTTGCCCGCGCGGCCCGAACTCCAGGGCCATCACCCCGGAGGCGGAGGAGCCGTGCGCCGGCTTGACGAAGACCCGGTGCAGGCCGGCCGCGGCGAGGCGCTCGCGCAGGTGCTCCCAGCCGGTGACCTCGCCGCCGAGCGCCCTGGGCACCGGCACCCCGGCCGCGGTGAGCAGCGCGTGCGCCCGGCGCTTGTCGAACATCACGGCGATCTCCTCCGGATCGCCGAGCAGCCGTACGCCGGGCAGCCGTACGCCGGGCCGGGCGGCCAGCCCGCGCAGCGCGGCCATGACCCCCGCGTACCAGACGGCCGTGCCCTCGACCCTGGTCGGCGCGTAGCCGGGGCCGAGCGCCGGGCCGCGCAGCAGCCGGTCGACCTCGGGCTCCTCGCCGGGCGACTCGATGCGCAGCAGGCCGTCCTCGGGCAGCCGGTACCGGCCGCGCAGCACGTCCAGCCAGGGCAGGACGGCGGGCTCGGGCAGTCCGGCGGCCCGGGCGGCGGCCGCGAACAGCGTCACCCGTCGGTGCCCCGGGTTGCCGAGGACGGTCAGTCGCACGGTCATCGCCTCCGTGTCCGGCTACTCGGAGACCGAGACGTAGCGGTCGTCCTCGTCGTCCATCTCGTCCGCCTCGGCGTCGCTGAGGTCGAGCTCGACCCCGGGCAGGGCCTCGTGCAGACGTTCCTGCATCGCGTCGCTCAGGTAGTGGTGGTGCAGGTCGAGGGAGCGCAGGTGGGTGAGCGGCTGGCCCTCCAGCAGGGTGGTGGCGCCCTCGTCGGAGAGCACGCCCATGGAGATGTCGAGCGACTCCAGCCGGGCCACCACGGGGGCGTGGGCAAGGGCGGCGGCGATCTCGTCCTGGAGTTCGCTGTTGGCCAGCCCGAGGTGGCGCAGCTTCGGCAGCCGGGAACCGTCCAGGAACGGTGCCAGGTCGTCCATCGTCGCGTCACCGCCGTACTCGTCCACGCCGAGCCAGAGGGTCAGGCGCTCCAGCGCGGGCAGTTCGGAGCCGGCCACCGCGCGCACCACGGTGGCCGGAAGGCCGCCGGACTCGAAGCGCAGGCTGGTCAGCCGGTCGTGCCGCACCGGCTCCAGGGCGAGGTCCGTGCCGCCGCGCACGGCCAGCGACCGCAGCCCGGGGAAGGCGTTCAGCAAGGGGGTGACGTCGTCCATCTCCAGCCAGGAGATCTCGCACTCGTCGAAGGTCACCTCGCCGAGGAACAGCGCCTCCAGGGCGGGCAGGCGCCGCGCCTCGGCCGTGACGGCCTCGACGGCGGAGCGTACGGACGTGTAGCCGTCCTGCCACCAGGCGCCGATCACCACGGCGCGGACGCCGGCCGGGTCGACCTCCTCCAGGAAGGACTGCCAGAGCTGGACGAAGTCCTGCTTGGAGCCGTACTCGAGGGACAGCCGCCAGGCGACGGCGCCCGCGGCGGGCCGCGGCCGGGCGTCGTCGGGCGTGAACTCGTGGACCGGCAACTCGTGGAAGCGTTCGATGTGGCGGGAGACGGTCATGGAGGATCCTGGTGGGTCGAGTGGTCGAGTGGTCGAGTGGTCGAGTGGTCGAGTGATCGGACGGACGGACGGACGGACCGGCGGGCGGTCGGTCGGGTGCGTGCGTGCGGGAGGTGACGGTTACTCGGCCACGGCCACGTAGCGCCACCGGTCGTCGGGCTTGCCGGGCTCGGAGAGGTCGACCTCGACCCCGGTGAGGGCCTGGCGCAGGCGCTGCTGCATCTCCTCGGTCAGGTAGTGGTGGTGCAGGTCGAGGGAGCGCAGGTGGGTGAGGGGCTGGCCCTCCAGCAGGGCGGTGGCGCCCTGATCGGTCAGCACGCCCATGGAGAGGTTGAGCGACTCCAGCCCGGCGACGACGGGCGCGTGCGCCACTGCGGCCGCGATGTCGTCCTGGAACTCGCTGTTCTGGAGGCCGAGGTGGCGCAGCGAGGGGAAGCGGGTGCCGTCCAGGAACAGCGCGACGTCGGCCATCGTCGCGTCGCCGCCGTAGTTTTCCACGCCCAGCCAGAGCTCCAGCCGCTCCAGGGCCGGGAAGTCGCAGCCGGCCACCGAGCGCACGACCGAGCCCGGCAGGCCGCCGGCCTCGAAGCGCAGCGCCTTGAGCGCCTCGTGCCGCAGCGGCCGCAGGGCCAGACCGCCCTTGCCGTCCCAGTCCTGCGAGGCGCCGCGCACCACCAGCTCGGCCAGCCGCGGGAAGGCCGTCAGCAGCGGCGTGATGTCGCACTGCTGGATCCAGGAGATCTCGCACTCCTCGTAGGTGATGTCGCCGACGAACAGCGCGCGCAGGGCGGGCAGCCGGCCGGCGGCGGCGACGATCGCCTCCATCGGCTCCTGGAAGCCGTCCGGCTCGTCCGGGGCCCACTGGCCGATCACCAGGGCGGTGACCCGCTCGGTGTCGACGGCGCCGAGGAACTGCTCCCAGCGCTCGGCGAACGTCGCCTCGGACTCGTAGTCGAGCTTGACCCTCCAGGCGGCCGAGGCCGCGTCCGGCAGCTCGACGGCGCCGGATCCGCCCTTCTCCTCGGCCTCCTCCAAGGCCTCCACGAAGTCGAAGACGGGGAGACCGTGGAACCGCTCGATGTGGTCGTTGACAGTCATGCGCTGCTCCTCCGGGATCTGGGCCGAACAACTGTCTACCAGTCGGGACTGACAATCCGGCGGCCGGGTCGCCGCCCGGGCGGGTTGTCAGACCCTTGCTCTATGTTCGGGTCCTGGCTCCGGAGAGTGACCGCGGCAGACGCGGCGGAGCCGTGGGTTCCGGCGTCCGCCGGGATCCGGCCGTACGGCGAGGGAGGACTGATGTACCGCCAGGGCGATGTGCTGATCGTGCCGGTCGAGGAGAGCGCGGTGCCGCCGCGGGTGGCGGGGCTGGCCGTGCAGCCCCGGGACGCGCGGGGCCGGATGGTGCTGGCGCTCGGCGAGGTCACCGGGCACGCCCACGCCGTGGTCGGCCCCGGCGAGCTGCGCCGCGAGACCGGGCCGTTCGGCGCGGGTTGGCTGCACCTGCCCGAGGGCGGCCGGGTGGTGCACGAGGAGCACGCGGCGATACCGCTGCCCAAGAGCTGGTACCGGGTGGTCCGCCAACGCGAGTACGCGCCCGGCGCGGTGCGGGTGGTCGCGGACTGACGACCGCTCCGCCCGCCGTACGGGGGCGGCACGCGGGCAGGGCACGAGGGCAGGGCGCGGCCGGGGCCGCGGCACGGGAACGGGAACGGGAACGGACGGCCGGGCGGGGAGCCCGGCCGGGAACGGAGCAGGGATGGAAACGGTGATCCACGACGAGGCCCACGGCGACCGGGCGCAGGCGCGGGAGCTGCCCGGGCCGGCCGAGGCGACGGCCCGTTGGCGGGCGGCCGGGGCGGCCACCGGGCCGGGGGACAGGGCGGCGGCCGAGCGTGCCGTCCGGGCCGCCTACCGGGCGGCCGGACTGCCCGAGCCCGCGGCCGTCCGCTGGTTCGGCTCGCCGCTCGCCGCGACCGAGGCGGCCCTGGAGCTGCGGGCCGCCGGCGCGCAGAGCGTGCGCGAGGCCGTGCGCACCCGGCCCTGGGAGGAGGCCCGTCGACGGGCCGTCGAGCAGGTCGGCACCAGCGGGTGGGCGGGCCACTGGGCGCTCACCGGTGGCGAGCTCGGACCGGTCACCACCCCGCTCGCCGACCGACTGCGCAACGCCGTGCTCGACCGGCTCGCCCCCGAGGCCGACCGGGAGGCCGACGCCGCCGTGGCCGAGGAGGCACGGGACCGCCGCACCACCGTCCGGCTCGCCCTGCTGGACGCCGTGCGCGGTCAGCACGACGCGCCGTGGTTCGCCGCCTTCGAGGCCGCCGGGGCGAGCGCCGACGCCGTCGCACCGCTCGCCGAACTGGCCCGGGAGGCCGGCTGGTGGTGGCCGTACCGGGAGGTGGCCCTGCTCAGCGAGCGGCCGGCCGTCCTGCACCGCGACGAGGCCGGACGGCTCGACCGGGCGGACGGGCCCGCCCTGGAGTACGCCGACGGCTTCGCCCTGCACGCCTGGCGCGGCATGCCCGTCCCGCCGGAGTTCCTGGCCGGCCTGGCCGAGGTGACCGTCGAGCGGATCCGCACCGAGGAGAACGCCGAGCTGCGCCGGGTCCTGCTGGAGCACTACGGCTACGAGCGCTACCTGGCCGACTCCGGCGCCGAGCCCGTCCACCGGGACGAGACCGGGGTGCTCTGGCGGATCGTCCTGCCCGACGACGAGCCGGTGGTGATGGTCGAGGTGGTCAACTCCACCCCCGAACCGGACGGCACCCACCGCACCTACTGGCTGCGCGTCCCCCCGAGCACCCGCACCGCGCGAGCCGGGGTCGCCTGGACCTTCGGCATACCCGAGAGCGCCTACCACCCGCAGCGCGAGACCTGATCCAGGATGCCTCCAGCCATCCGGAGCGGGCCCCTGAGCTGCGCGTGTTGACCCTCACCCCACGTCAGGCCGCACGGTGGGGCGCAGCGAACGAACGGATGATCGGAGGGACGCATGAGCTGGTCGGTGGGCCAGGTCTCCGGCTTCGCCGGGGTCACGATCCGGACCTTGCACTACTACGACCGGTCCGGGCTGCTCGCGCCCAGTGAGCGCAGCCCGGCCGGCTACCGGCTCTACAGCGGCGCGGACCTCGCCAGGCTCCAGCAGATCCTCTTCTACCGGGAGCTCGGCTTCCCGCTCGACGAGATCGCCGACATCCTGGCGGACCCGCAGGCCAACGCGCTCGACCACCTGCTGGCGAGGCGGCAGGCCCTCACCGAGCAGATCGGCCGCCTGCAGAAGCTGGTCGACGTCGCCGAGCGGGCCATCGAGGTCCAGCGCACCGGGGTCGAGCTGACGCCGCAGGAGCGCTTCGAGGTCTTCGGGGACGTGGTCTTCGACCTCAGCTACGCGGCCGACGCCCACCTCAAGTGGGGCGAGCGGGACAGCCACCAGGAGGCCCTGGCCCGCGCCGCCACCCATTCCAAGGAGGACTGGCAGCAGCTGATGGCGGAGGCCGCCGAGTGGCGCGGCCGGCTGCTGGAGGCCTTCGACGCGGGGCTGCCGGTCGACCACCGGACGGTGCTGGACCTCGCGGAGCGGCACCGGCAGCACATCACCCGGTGGTTCACACCCTGCCCGCCGGAGATGCACTGCCGGATCGCCGACGACTACGAGGCGGACGCCCGGGCCTTCGCCCTGGTCGTCCCGCCGGCCGAGCAGCGCCCGGGCCTGGCCGGCTACCTCCGTGCGGCCATCGGTGCCAACGCCGAGCGGCGCGACGCGAACGACCTCGACGGCAACGACGTCGACGACGTCGACGGGGCGGTCCGATGAGGATCCTCGTCATGGCCGCCGGATCGTACGGCGACGTCGCCCCCTACACGGGGCTCGGGGCGTACCTGCGCGGTGCGGGGCACGAGGTCGCGCTCGCGGCGCCCGAGGCCTTCCGCGAGCTGGTGGCCGGCAGCGGCCTCGACTTCCGGCCGCTCCCGGTCGATCCACGCGGCGCGGGTGCCGGGCCCGCGCGCGGGCGCTCCGAACTGCTCGCGCGGGCCGCGGCGTTCATCGGGCAGCTGGGCGACGTCCTCGCGGACGCCACCGCACCCGGCGCCGATCTGCTCCTGCTGAGCACCACCACCGCGCCGCTGGGCTGGCACCTCGCGGAGGCGATGGACGTTCCCAGCCTGGGGGTCTACCTGCAACCCACGCTGCCGACACGGGAGTTCCCTCCGGTCGTCGGGGGCGGCCGCTCGTTGGGGAGCTGGGGCAACCGGGCGGCGGGGGCGCTCGGCCAGCGGGTCGTCGATCGTCTGCACGCCGAGGCCGCCCGCCGGATGCGGTCGCGGCTCGGACTCCCGGCGCTCTCCCAGACCGCGCGCCGGCGGGCCGTGGAACGGGCGCGCTGGCCGGTGTTGCACGGCTTCAGCCCGACCGTCGTACCGCGCCCGGCCGACTGGCGGGAGGGACTGCGGGTGGTCGGCAACTGGTGGCCGTACGTACCGGACGACCACCGCCTCCCGGCCGAGGTCGAGGACTTCCTGCGGGAGGGACCGCCACCGGTGTTCATCGGCTTCGGCAGCATGGCGGCCGGGCAGGGCGAGCGGCTGAGCACCCTCGCGGTGGAGGCCCTGCGGCGGGCGGGCGTCCGGGGCGTGGTGCAGGCCGGCTGGGCCGGGATCGCCGGGGAGGGCGACGGCGTGCTGACCGTCGGCGAGCTCCCGCACGCCCGGCTGTTCCCGCACATGGCGGCGGTCGTGCACCATGCGGGCGCGGGCACGGCGGCCGCGGCCCTGCGTGCGGGCGTGCCGAGCGTCCCCGTCCCGGTGACGGCGGACCAACCGTTCTGGGCCGGTCGGCTCGCCCGGCTCGGTGCCGCCACCACGCCGGTGCGGTTCGCCGACCTGACCGCCGACCGGCTGGCGGAGGCCGTCCGGCAGGCCGTCGAGGAGCAGCGGCTGAGGGAAGGGGCGCAGGAGGTGGCCCGCGCGATGGCGGAGGAGGACGGCGCGGCCCGGGTCGCGGAGGCGGTGGCGGCATTGGGCCGGTAGGGGAGGAGCGGACGGGCCGTCGCGGGGGCTCGGGCCAGGGCCCGCTCCAGTCGGTCGAGCACCACGGCGGTGCGCAGTTGCGGCGCCACGGGAGCGCAGTGGTCCCCGGCGCCCCGGACCGGCGCTCGGACCCGCGGCCACTGCGGTGAGCGGATGGTCGGGATGCCGTTCGTGCTGCGGCCGCGGGGTCCGTACCGGAGTCTTTCGGGAGGTCAGAGTGCCCGGGCGATCAGGACGGGCTGGAAGAAGCCGGTGTCGACGGGCTGCTCCCAGCGGATGCCGGACAGGCCAGCCTCGGCGGCGAAGGCGCTCAGCTGGTCCTGGGTGAGCGCCCAGTAGGTGGAGCGGCGAACCGCGACCTGCCACTCGCCGGCGTCGTCCGGAAGGAGACGGAAGAGCTCCAGGTCGTACCGCTCGCCGTCCTCGCGCCACTGCCAGAGCTGGAAGAGGACCGACCGTCGGCCCTCGTAGTCGGCGGTCTGCGGCGAGGTGGAGGCGGGCCGGGTGCGGCGCAGCTCGTCGTACGGGCGGGTGGTGACCAGCACCAGTCCGCCGGGACGCAGGACCCGTCGCATCTCACCGAGCGCGGCGCGGACGTCCTCGGCCGTGAGCAGGTGGGGCAGCGCGTTGTCGGCGCAGACGACGACGTCGAACCGCCTGTCCGGGAAGGGGAGTTCCCGCATGTCGGCGGCGGCGGTGGGAAGCCGGATACCGCGCTCGGCGGCCTCGGCGGTGGCGCGGGCGGCGGAGACCGGGCTGAGGTCACTGCCGGTGACGCGGTGGCCGAGCGCGGCCAGGCCGATCGCCTGGGTTCCGATGCCGCAGGCGCAGTCCAGCACCTCGGCCGGGCGGTCACCGAGGTGTCGGCGGATCAGGGCGTCCAGCGCGGCGCCCTGGCGGGCGACGGAGGCGTTCCAGTCGGCGTAGAGGAGGTGGTAGTCGTCGGCGAACGCGTCGTAGAAGCGGCCGAGGGCGGAGTCGGTCATGGCGTCAGGGTCTCCAAGGGAGGCGGGAGGCGGGAGGCGGGAGGCGGGAGGTGGGCGCGGCGCGGGCGCGGCGACCGGTACGTCCGCCACGGCGCTATCCTCGCCCGGGCACACTGGCACGGAGTACCGGTTTTCCGGGGCCACCGAGGGGCGGGCAGGTTACGGACACCGGACGGTGACGCCCGGTCGGACGGACCGCCGCCGGTTCCGCTGGTCCTGCCGGTTCTGCCGCTCCGCCGCGACGGCGGCGACCGGCCCGGCCCGGCCCGGCCAGCGCGAGCGCATCGCGACACCGGTGGCCTGGATGGTCTTGGCATTGGGGATCTGCTCGTCGGGCTTGCTCAGCCCCGCCACGCTCGGAGCGCTGAGCGGACTGGAGCCCTTCAGGATCGCCTCGACCTGCGCTGCGACGGCCGAGCTGTCCACACCCTGCGGACCGCCACCGGGCGGACACGAGGCGGACGTCGCCGAAGCGTTGCCCGCGCCGGCGATCACCACTGGCAGGGCCAGCGTCAGCGGCCCGCAGGCGACGAACCCGACGAGCACGCCGAACGCCTTCTTCACGACGCCCGCCAATCACCGAACCGGGACTGGGACGACGGCGGAGGCGGATGAGGGCACAGGTGTGCCAGGGCATGCTGCATCGCAGCGGCTCCTTGCGGGATTCGTAGGACAGCGCGGTGCCGGCCCCTCGTGCGAAGAAGTCGCCGGCACCGCGCCGGTGGTGAAACCGCCCTCGTTCAGGGCGGGCCCGGGTCAGGGGAGTTGGTAGCTCCCGGACGCCGGTCTCGGGTCACGCGCGGCAGCCGGCCGCGCTCGTGATCTCAGCTGGAACACGAGGCCCTCTTCGGGGTGTAGGGAAGGTTCGCGCACTCCGTCGCGCGGTCTCGCCTGGATGAGACAGCGCGGGCCAATGCGCCTCGGGCCGGGCCGACTTGGCCTGCTGCCCGGTTGGCATGGCGAGACAGTAGACGCGAACTCCGGCCGCACCAAACGAGCCCCGACAAGCCCCGATGTCCTTGCGCCAGCCGTTAGGCGCGGCCGCCGATCGCGACTACCGTCCCCTCCACCGGCACTCCCGGCGGCCGCCACGGTGTGCGCCCGGAGTCGGCTCACCCCTGCCCGAGGAAGGCCCCTGTGAACGACTTCACCCTCCACCGAGGCGACGCCCTCACCGTGCTGAAGACCCTCCCCGACGAATCCGTCAACGCGGTCATCACAGACCCGCCGTACAACAGCGGCGGCCGGACCAGCTCCGAGCGCACCAGCCGCGACGCCCGCGCCAAGTACGTCACCAGCGGTTCCGCCCACGATCTCAAGACCTTCCCCGGCGAGAACCGCGACCAGCGCTCCTACCGCTCCTGGCTCACCGAACTCCTCACCGAGGCCTACCGGGCCAGCGCCGAGCACGCGGTCGCCATGGTCTTCTCCGACTGGAGGCAGGAACCCACCACCAGCGACGCCCTCCAGATGGCCGGCTGGACCTGGCAGGGCACCATCCCGTGGATCAAGCCCGCCAGCCGGCCTCGCAAGGGCGGCTTCAAGCAGTCCGCCGAGTTCATCACCTGGGGCGTCAAGGGCACCCTCGACAACCGCCGCAACCTCTACCTGCCCGGCCACTTCATCGCCAGCCAGCCCCGCAAGGACCGCGTCCACATCACCCAGAAGCCGCTGGAGATCATGCAGCAGCTTGTCCAGATCTGCCCCGAAGGCGGCACCGTCCTCGACCCCTTCACCGGCAGCGGCTCCACCGGCGTCGCCGCCCTGCGCGAAGGCCGGCGCTTCGTCGGCGTCGAACTCTCCCCGCACTACGCCGAGATCGCCGAACAGCGCCTGCAAGCAGAGCTGACCCAGGACGACTTCGCCCTCGCCGGACCGGAGGCGTGACATGAGGCCGTCCCGGTCGACGGCCCGCAGACGCGAAAGGGCGGCTGGAGCACCAAACACCAGCCCCCCCTCAACCTCCGGCAGGACACCACCACCGCCCCCCCGATCAACCGCAACCCCGTATCCCCCTACGCCCACGAAGC
>NZ_JBHXTL010000032.1:0-31029 GCF_042677365.1 Kitasatospora sp. NPDC127116 | reverse complement strand
CCGCCCGCGCGCCCGGCGGTGGGCCGCGGCCGGCGCCCGGCCCCCGCCCCCCCGCGCGGCGGGGCGCCGCCCCCCCCCCACGCCCCCCCCCCCTTCTCCGTCCGTCAGGACTCCTCGACCGCCCGCCGGATCAACGGCATCGCCTTCTCCACGTCCGCCGACGAAGCGATCCGCACCTCCAGGTGCCCGACGCCGCGCACGTCCCGGGTGAAGGCCTCCTCCGGCTCCACCGAGTCCGGCTCCAACCGCAGGTACACCAGCAGGGCCCCGTGCCCCGGCCGGAACACGACCGAGGCCACGTTCAGGATCCGCCGGTAGGCGATGTAGTGCTTCAGCACCACCACCTCCAGCTCACCAGCCGCCGCCAGCACCTCATCCAGCTCGTCGTACAGTTCCTGCATTCGTCCAGGCACCTCCACCTGCGACGCCTCCACTGGCACCGCGACCGCCTCCGGCTCGGCATGCACCTCACCGACCGGCTCGGCCGGTACCGGAGACGGGGAATCGATGAAGCCCGGGACCGTCTCGACCAGCTGCAACGTCAGCAGGGCCGGTCCGAGAACCCGGTAGCGCACCAGGTTCAAGCGATGCCTCCGCTGGTGAAGCGAAGCCCCGGCCCGGATGTGACGCGAGAACTCGGCTGCGACACAGATCGCCCGAGGCCGCCGCCAGTCGATCGTCTCCACCACCTCGGCACCCAGGCGTCTGCGTACCAGCGCCTCGAACTCGTGCCCGATGCGCCAGAAGCCAGACGAGGTAGGACGTTGCCTGCGTGATCACCCCGGAGTCCCGGCCGCGCTTGAACTCGATGATTACCGGTACGCCGTTCTCGTCGAATCCCAGCGTGTCCGAGGCAACTGTTGCGCCAGCTGGTCCGAATGCCACCGCGCGCGTGCGGTACCGGGAGCAGCAGCCACCGTGGGGAGGTGGACATTGTCGTCGTACTGGAACCGGACACGCCGAGCAACGTCGGGGTCCTCCAAACCGACCACACGCCCTCGGACCCCGAGCAGCCGGTGCGCCGCGCGCACAGGGGGCCGCCGAGCCCTCGAGCGCCTGCGGCTCCCTCACCATGTGCGGCCTGGACACCGCCGGAATGATCCTCGCTCCACACCGGTCCACCCCTGACCGGCCACGTTGGCACCCCTGCAGCACATGCCACACCCCCGCCGCTGACACCGTCACCGGTACCCACCACGTGTGAGGCGAGCGGGTCGGCTGGCGGTCAGGCCGCGAGCGCCAGCGCACTGCCCCCTTGGCCGCTGCCCCGGCTCCGCGTGACGACGGGCTCGAACTTGTGTACGGATCGTCCCCGGCTTTTCCTGGTATGAGGTCAATCGTCGGCCAGCACGGTTCTGACAGTGTGATCCCCGGATCCCCGGATCCCCGGATCCCCGGATCCCCGGATCCCCGGATCCCCGGATCCCCGGATCCTCGCATCCGGCAGGGCGGCGAGGGTCGTCATCCCCCGGGGGGTCGACCCGCGGTCCCGTCGTCGTTGGCGTCCGGTCGTGGGTCGTCGTCGCTGAAGGCGACGTCGACTTGCTGTTCGGGGCGGCGTTCCTCTTGGTGGGCGATTGCGCTCAGCACCTGTTCGTCGGCGTCGGTGAGCGGCGGCTGGAGCAGGCTGCGCGGCCACAGGCGGCGGGCGAGGACGACGTTGGTCTCGGCGGCGTACACGGTGATCTCCGCAGCGAGGAAGAGCCAGGAGAGCAGGCCGATCACGGTGGCGAAGAAGCCGTAGACCTGCCCGGCGTGGCGCAGCTCGTGCACGACGAGCAGGGAGCCGAAGGCCTGGAGGACGGTGAACAGCGGGCCCGCGACCGCGCAGCCCGGCCATAGCGCGCGCGTGGGGATCGTCCGGGGGGTGAGCACGCGGAAGCAGGCCAGGCACAGGGCGGCGTTCAGGAGCGCGGAGACGATCAGACCGCCGATGCGGGCGGCGGGCCCGCCGAGGGAGGCAGCGACGACCGATGCGGCCCCGGTGCCGAGTACCAGGCCGGAGCCGAGCACGAGTAGGAGCAGGAGGCTGCGGACCAGGCGCGGCCAGTAGCCCGGCCGGCGCACGCCGGGGACGTTCCAGATCTCGGCCATGGCGTGCTGGAGCACCTGCGCGATGCCGAGTGCTCCGTAGAGCATGAACAGCATGCCGACGGCCAGGGCGAACCCACTTCCCTGGAGGGAGTGGACGTTCTGGCGGAGTTGGTCGCCGATGATCGGGAAGTCGGCCAGGGCGGAGTTGAGGACGGACTGCTGTGCGCCGGGGCTGCCGTGCAGGACGAATCCGAGGACGGTGCTGAGCAGGAGGAGCAGCGGGATCAGGGCGAGGAAGCCGTAGTAGGTGATGAGCGCGGCGAGTAGTCCGCCGCGGTCGTCGCCGTACTTCTTGATCACGCCGAGGACCATGGCGGTGGGCCGGTGGCGCTGCTGGTAGCCGTCCACCGAGCGCAGTGCGCGTTCGACCGGGTTCATGTCGTCCTCCTCCGCGTGGCGGGCGCGCGGATCCGCCACGGATCGGGCCCGCGCGGGTGCGTTTGCCCGTTGGGCCGATCCGTACACCGTGTGGACGTGGACGGCTGGTCAGCCGGCGCCGGGCAGTCGTGCCTCCAGGTACCCGGAGAGCAATCGGGTCTCGAACACTGGCTGCGGCGAGGTGGCCGGGCCGCTCGCGACCTCGCCGTCACGCAGGCGGAACTCGCTGCCGTGCCACGGGCAGCGCAGGCAGCCGTCGGCCACTGTGCCGTCGGCGAGCGGGCCGGACAGGTGGGCGCAGCGCTCCGCGAGCACGTGGCAGCGCTCGCCCTCGCGGACGACGACCACGGGCAGGTCGCCGGCCATCCTGCGGACGGGTTCGCCCGGTGGGAAGTCGTCGACCGGGCCGAGTCCGACCCAGTCGGCGGGCGCGAGTCGGGGCGCGGCGGCGGCCCGGTTGGGGCCGGCGGCCTGTCCGTAGGCCAGGTGGCCGCCGAGGACGCCGCCGCCCGAGATGGCGGCGAGCCCCGTCAGGCCGAGCAGTCGGCCGCGGGCGCGTCGGCCCCGGCAGCGGGCCAGCAGCGAGCCGGCGTACAGCAGCACGCCGGTCGTGTTGGCAAGAGCGTGGACCAGGCCCGTGCGGCGGCGCGGCGGGTCGAGCCGGGCCCAGTCCACCCAGCCGGACAGCGCGGTCGGCACGGCCGTCAGCAGTCCGGTGGCGACGAGTGCGTCGGCCGACCGCTGGGCGCCCGGAGTGAAGTCCAGCAGGCCTGCCGATGTCCAGCAGCCGATGGGCAGCTGAACCAGGCCCGGGTGGAGCGGGTGGCCGAGCCACACGCCGCGTAGGGCGTCGCGGTACGGCCCGAGGGGGAGAGCTTCCACCGCGTCGGCGAGCTTCCCGGACGGGAGGTCGAGGACCTCCCAGTGCGCCGGTGCGTCGAGCGTGCGGCGCAGTCGACGGGACCACCGGCGGTCGTGCAGAGCTGAAACGTCCATGCCGGGCGGCTTGCCGGACGCCGGGAGGCCAAACCTCGCCCGGGGTGTCTGTTGAGCCGATCCGGTATTTGGGCAAAAATCCCGTAAGTCACTGGCCACAACAAAGACCTGGACCCCGTGAATCCTCGCCACAGCGATGTGGCCCCGTCCGGCTTACGTCCGGTGACCCGATCGTGGACTGTCAGCGTTTGGGGCCTGCTCGCGGTCGCCTACGCGCTCGCCCCTGCTGGACTGGGATATCTGGGCGTCACCAGGCTTATCGACCCGCAGGTCTCCACAGCTGCCTTCCGATGGCGCAGGCGAGGCGGCGGCGGTCGTGGCGTAGGTTGGAGCGCAGGGCGGACACGGGGGTGCCGAGGAAGTCGGCGGCCTTCTGGTCGTCCAGGTCGAGGCAGTACCGGAGTACCACGCTGTCGTGCTGTTTCTCGGGGACACCTGCCTGCAGCAACAACTGGTCGGCTCCTCCGAAGGTGGCGGCCTGCGGGGGCGTCGGACGGGCCGGGAATCAAGTATCACGAATCGGGTATGACGAATCCGGAATCCGGGTTCATACTTGTGGTGTGTCGAGCGACGAGCGGGAGCCGCGCACGAGCTGGACGTTCCTGACGCAGCATGCCCGTGTCCTGTTGATGATCTCGCGCAACACGGAGGTACGCCTGCGGGATCTCGCGGTGATGTGCGGTGTGACGGAGCGGGCGGTGCAGGCGATCGTCACTGATCTGGAGAGCGCCGGTTATCTGACCCGCACCCGCCACGGGCGCCGCAACCACTACCACGTCGTGCACGACACGTTCTTCCGTCACCCCGCCGAGGCCGGGCACGAGATCGCCGGGTTTCTGGACTTGTTCGCGGATCTCCAGCCCGGTTCCGGCCCCGCCCCAAGCACTCGCCCCGGTGATCACCATGACCAGGAACGCCCCTGATTCCCGAACCCGCCGCCCGCAGCCCCCCACCTTGCCGTGCTCCCGCCGGGGGATCCCGCGAAGCGGGCTCCTCGAGCGCGCCGAGAACCCGGCGGGACGCCGACCCGGCGGTCGGACCGCGCCCGTCCCCGCGTGAAGGCGGTGGGTTCCGTGAACAGCCCGCCCGATCCCCTCCGTCACGACGACTGCCCCCACGCCGCGCGGACCGGCGCACGGCCGCTGAGAGTCGTCGACACGACGCTCCCCGGCACGGCCGTGATCGTCCAGGTCCAGGGCGACGTCGATCAGGAAACCCGCCGCACCCTGGACGACGCCCTGGCCGAGGCGATCACCGCCCGCCCGCCGCTCCTGGTGGTCGACCTCGCCGGCCTCGCCTTCTGCTACTCGGCGTGCGTCAACGCCCTGCTCGCCGCCCGTCTGAACGCGATTGCCGCCGGGATCGAGATGGTGCTGGCCGCCGCGAGACCGCAAACCATACGGGTCCTGACGCTCACCGAGACCGACCGGCTCTTCACCCTCCACGACAGTGTCCGCTCCGCACTGGCCGGCGGCGACGCCGCCGACCGGCAGACCGGCTTAGCGGCAGTCATGCTTACCGCTTCGCGCTACGTAGGGGTCGTCGGTCCGCAGAGGGCCGGGCAGCTCCAGGGCTCGCTGGACGGTCCCGGCCACCGAGGCTAAACCTGCCGGATCCGTGGCCAGCGGACCCTCGTCGCAGCGCGCGTCGTCGAAGGCGGATTCCCAGTAGACCCAGCAGGTCGCGACCCACAAGCGATCGGGGTCTGCGGCGGGGGCGAAGCGGGCGTAGAACTCGGCGATGTTGGTGGCGGTGGTCCGGGTACGGGAGCCCGCGGTCGGGCACAGCCCTGTCCGATCGACGCAGGCTTGGGCCCGCCGCTCGACGGCGTCGGCCTCCGGATGGATGGCGGCCGGGACGGGGCAGTAGAACGGCAGGGTGTCGAGACCGGGGGTGCTCACGGTTCCTCGGTGTGCCGTGGCTGGCGGGCGCGTCGTCTCATGCGCTGCGGTGGACGGTGGTGGTGGCGACGCGGCGCAGGACGGAGACGACCTCGGTGGGGTGCGATCAGTCGGCTGCGCGCAGCCGGGCGAGGGCGGAGTCGATATCAAGGTGGTCGGCTTCCGATCCGGCGGGCACCAGGGTGAATGAGTCTGTGAGGAAGGCGGCCACGGCGTCCTCCGGGGCGCTGAGCACCGCCCGGCCGTCGGGGCCCTGCAGGGTGATGAGGACTTCGCCGGCCGATCCGGGGCCGATCTTGACGTCCCCGGTGCCGGTGGGGACGTGGCGCCCCTCGTTCAGCAGATCCCGGCTGAAGTACCAGCACACCTCGGCGTTGGAGCCGGTGCAGTCGCACGGGGTCAGCGGGAACACCAGGCATGCCGCATATGGGAGGGCCGTGTCGAAGCGGAGCTCCACGTCGACCGGGACGTCGGGCAGCGGGCTGTCGGGGAACGTGACGGGCATCGGGCGGACAGCGGACTTCTGCATCGGATCACCCTCCTGCGACGGCTTTGTGCGTCGGCCTCCGGTGGGCCGACGCGTGCCAACGCGCCTACCCCAGCGTCCACCCGCCAGTCGGCAGGCCAGATATCTGCACAACTCCCTTGCTTTCGCGGCGCGTTGCCTGTCTCCGCCACATAGCGACGCCCGATCGGCCGGGACGGGGACTTGCGCGCCGAAGCCCTCTGCAGCGCTGGTTCTTCGCCTGCGGGTTGTGCCACGAGCACACCGCCATCTCGGACTGCCGGCCTGTTGAGTGGATGCACTCCCGGAGGGCAGATCCTCCGGCGGACAGCTTCTGATCACGGGCCTGTGGGAAACGACGGGGCAGAGCCGCTACGTGGATCGTCTCCGCTGATGTGTGGTGGCATGCTCGGATGATTGCGTCTTGTGTAGGGAGGGAGTTTGCTGATGCTTGTGCCGTCCGCGCTGGAGCGGCGTCCGGGCGGGGCCCGGTGAGGGGCTGGGTGATCGGGGCTGTCGGCGAACCAGGCGAGTGGAAGCGGCTGCTGGTGGTGCTCACCGACGGTCGGCGGCTGGTGACCGGGGAGATCTCCGAGCTGGTGCGGGCGGAGTTCGGGGTGCTGGTCGCCAGGCGGCTTCGGCAGCCGCATCCGGGCGCGCGGTCGGTGGTGCGCTGGTTGCATCCGGTGCTGGCCGTCGTCGTCGAGCTGGAGGCCGGGCAGGTACGCCGGATCGCGGTGCCTGCGGAAAACGACTGAGCGATCGCTGGGGGCAGCGCGCGGTTGTGCTCCGGCGTGCCGCCGCAGCGCGAAAGAGCCGTTCAGAGTGGGGCCTGCGGAGCGTTCGAGGCGGGGGAGGTGACACAGTTCAGCCAGCGGTGGTGGAGGAGGAGGCATGCGAATTCGATGTCGCCCGCCTTCACCAGGGTGGGCGTGGCCGTTGGAACAGGTCGGTGGCGAGCCGGGCCGTCGCCGGTCTGCGTTCGCTGGACGGGACCGTGCCGACACCGGCGAGGCCCCTGAGTGCGGCCTGTCGATGGGCTTGGCGCAGGACTGCTGAGGCGGTGCAGGGCTAGGCCTCTGGGTCACTGCCTGGCAGGGTGGCTCACCCGGTTGCGCCGCATCCGATAGCCCGGAACCTTGCCGGTCCACTGTCCGGCTGTCGAGCCCGGCGGCGGGTGGCCGCGAGTCGTCGTAGGTTGCGGGCATGACCAGTGATGAGACGACGATCCCGGCCGTGGGAGTGCGCCCGCTGGACGAGGTGTTCGACGCGATCGAGACCGTCCATCGGCGCCCCCAGCCTTGGGGCGGGTTCGACCACGGGGTCCTGGAGGCCTACCGGTGGGCCTCCGGAGCCCAGATTGCGGCACCGGTCACCGCTGCCGCCGCGCTCGGGAGCATCGGGCCGTGCCGGGCACAGCTGCTGGCCGAATGCCAGGCTGCCGCGGTCCGCCTGCGCGATGCCCTGGAAGAACGCACGGACGCCGCCTACGCCCTGGGCGTCTACCGGGCGCTGGCGTGGCTGTGCGGCCACCACGAGGACCGCCCCTGACTTGCGGCCCTCAGTAACCAGTGCCCGTCCTGGCCACCCCGCCGCAGGAGCCGCCTGGTGCCCAGCCTGATCACCCGCTCCGGTGGGGAAGCCGGCCCTCCTGTGCCGAGGTGCCGGTGAACGCCACATCCGGCGGCGTGGAATGCACCATCAGGTGCTTCCCTTCTGGATCCTGTTCCGGGTCGCTGCCGGCTTCACCCGTCTCCATCGCCCGCCCCATGGCGAGGAACTGTTGGGCGTACGGGTCCGGGCCAACCGCTACAAGTACCGCCCGTAGGCGGAAGGAGGAATCGTTGACGAGGTACGACGGCGCGCCGGGCCGCGACGAGACGCCCCAGCAGCGGGCCGACCGGCTCTGGAACGAGATGCTCCAGGAAGTCCGTGTGTGCCAGACCGGCGCGCAGATCCTCTTCGGATTCCTCATCGGCGTGGCCTTCACCCCGCGCTTCGCCGCCCTGTCCGACTTCGACAGGAACCTCTACGTCGCCACCGTCGTCCTCGGCGCCGTCGCCACCGGCGCCCTGATCGCGCCCGTGGCCTTCCACCGCTTCCTCACCGGCCACGGCATGAAACCCGAACTCATCCACGTCGCCAGTCGCCTCATCGCCATCGGACTCACCACCCTCGCCCTGACCATCGCCGCCGCGCTGCTGCTCCTGCTGCGCACCGCAACCGGCAGCTCGGCCGCCGCCTGGGGCCTCAGCGCCGCCTGTCTGCTCTGGTTTGCTACCAGCTGGCTCGTCCTGCCCCAGGTCGTGCTTCGTCGCACGGCCGCCCGCCGGGCGGCCGTGTCCGAGCACGGCGACCCCGGCGGCGGTGGCCGACCCCCGCGATGACAGCCCTGCTGTCCCGGCCCGCAGCTCTCCGGTCGGCTTCCCCCTACTGCCGGGGGCCACCCCGGGAGACCGGATGGCTGGGGCAGAGGGGAACCGGTGACGTTGGAGATCTCGTCGGTGATGTACGACATCTCAGGCGGGACGAGGAACACGTAGGAGAGGGCCCTCGCAGAGGCTGGGCCAGGCGGCTCGTCGGTGACTGCTCGCTGAAGTGTCTGGCCTTCCCCGACACGTGGTCGCGTGTGCGTCGGACTCGGCTGTGGTCGGCCCACCCGGGCCGCGGGTCCCGTCTCGGCCTCCCGTCCGCCCGGCGGCCACCGTCTCACCTCCCACCCGGGTCGGCCAGGGCCCGCTGGGCGCCGGCCAGCGCGGGCCGCAGCAGCCGACCGGTCACGGCTCCCTGGGCGCGCAGCGCGGCGCGGGCGGCGTTCGCGCCGCAGGCACCGTGCACGCCACCGCCCGGGTGGGCCGAGGCGGAAGCGAGGTAGAGCCGCTGGATGGGGGTCTCGGGCCGCCCGGTGCCGGGTACCGGGCGCAGCAGCGCCTGCTGGTGGAGGGCTGCGGTACCGCCGTTGATCGCCCCGCCGACCAGGTTCTGGTCCAGCTGTTCCAGCGCCGGCGGGGTGAGCACGCGTCGGGCCTGGATCCGGTCGGCGAAGCCGGGGGCGAAGCGTTCGACCTGTGCCTCCATGCGGTGGGCGATGGCTTCGCTTTCCTTGCCGTCCCAGCACCCGGAGATGCCGTCGGGCCCGAGGTCGTCGACGATGCGCTGGGGGACGTGGGTGTACATCCAGGCCGATTCGGTGCCCGCGGGCGAGCGGGACGGGTCGGCGGTGGTCATCTGGCCGAGCAGCCCGAAGGGGCGGGCCGGCAGACGGCCGGTGCTGACCTGGAGTGCGTAGTCGCTCAGTTCCGTCCAGGTCGCCCCGAGGTGGACGGTGCCGGCCTGGTGTGCGGACTCGGCGATCCAGGGGATCGGCGCGTCGAGGGCCCAGTCGACCTTGACGGTCGAGAAGTCCCACTGGAAGCGGCGCACGGCGTCGCGGAATCCGGAGGGCAGATGACCTCCCTGGACCAGGCGGCCGTACAGGTGCGGGGCGGGCACATCGGCGAGCACGGCTCTGCGCGCGCGGACGTACTCGCCCTGGGCGGTGCGGATGCCCAGCGCGCGCCCGGCGCGGACGACGACCTCGCTGACCGGGGTGTCGCAGTGGATCGTGCCGCCGCGCGATTCCAGGCGCCGCACCAGGGCGTCGCTGAGGGCGCGGGCGCCGCCGACCGGTACCGGCCAGCCGTACTGCTCGCCGAGCATGGCCATGAGCCAGCCGAAGGCGGCACTGCCCGGCGATTCGGGCAGCAGGTCGGCGTGCAGCGCGCAGCCGGCCAGCAGCAGACCCAGCCCCTCCCGGTCGAACTCCTCGTCGGCCAGCCGTCGTACCGGGAGCGCAGCGAAGCGGGCCAGCCGCAGCAGGCCCGGTGCCCGAAGACGCGCCGCGAGCGTGAGCCCGGCGCGTACCGGCGGGAACGGCGCGAACATCGCTCCTACCAGGCACGGGTCCAGGTCCTGCCACAGCTGTGACAGCCGTCGCCAGGCGAGCGCGTCCGGCCGGCCGAAGTTCCGTTCGAAGCCGTCGATGTTCGCCTCCGGTCCACGCTGCAACTGGGCGCAGCGCCCGTCGGGCAGGGGATGGGCGAGAACGATCGGTGCGTGGCTCCAGGCGAGGCCGTGCTCCTCCAGGCGCAGGGCCGCGATCACCGGCGAGGCGGCGGCCAGCGGGTAGAACGAGCTGAACAGGTCGCTGACGTAGTCGGGGTGGACGCCGCGGTCGCTGCGGACAGCGCCGCCGGCCCGGTCCTGGGCCTCCAGCACCTCCACTTTCCAGCCGGCGTCGGCCAGCACGTTCGCGGCGACCAGGCCGTTCGGCCCGGCCCCGATCACGACGGCGTCGGCCATGACGGACCTCCCCCCGACGCGGACGCTTCCAGGTCGGCCGCCCGGCGCGCCTCCTCGACCGTGCGGGCGAGGCAGGCGAGCATCCGGCGGTGGCGCAGATCCAGCACCAGGTCCGTGGCTGCCGAGTGGAGGCTTCCGCTCAGGCCCCGCAGCGGGTGCTCGTCGACGATCACCAGGGTGGCGTCGCCCCATGCGATCAGCTCGATGGCGATCCGGACGGTGCCGAGCCGCCCGGCGAAAGCCTCCAGTTCCAGCCGGTGCCCGCTGTCGCACACACGTACAACGGTGCGGCCTTCGAAGTGGCACGGGCCGACGCCGACTGTGTAGCGCAGGCTCGACCCGACCGCGGGCCACCGGCCCCCACCCGGGCGGGTCCGCTCCGTGCCTGGTACCCAGCGGCCGTACGCGGCCGGATCGCCCAACACGCTCCACACCGCCTGCGGAGCCCGCTCGATCAGGACGTGTCTCACAGCCATTGACTTCGCTCCTTCTGTCCGGTCCTCTACGGATCACCCGCCCCTCGACAGGCGCATACCCGACGAATGCCCCTGAATGCGACACGCGTACCCACCCGTTTTCCGCCGCCGGGCACCGCCACCCGTTCCACCGGAACCTCGACCGGTCGCCGCCGGGCGCTCGTCCAGGGCAGCGACTGTGCTGCGCCCGGCATGCCTGGAGCGCAAGACGGACGGCACGTGGCGCAAGACGGTGGAGGACAACGCGGCGCCAGGCACTGGCCGCGGACCGGCCGTTCGTCATCGACTTCCGCGCCGACCCGGCGGTGCCACCGATCCCGCCGCACGCCACCTGGGACCAGATCAAGGCCGCTGCCCTGTCGGTGCTCAGGGGCGACAGCGACCGAGATCGGTGGTCCAGCAGGATGCTGAGGGCGCCTTCCTGCTGTGCGGATTCGTCATGGCCCTGGCCGAGCACCAGCAGCACAACGACGTGGAAGCGGTGCGCGGGTTCGAACGCAACCGTGCCACGTGCGGTCCGCCCGGCCTCTACGCGAGGAGTTCGATGTCGCCCAGCGCCAGCTGTGCGGCAACCTGCCTCGGGCGTTCGTCCACGGGTTGATGCTCGAAGCCGCCGCCACGCTCGCACCCGGTCACTGAGCCCGCTGTGATCCTCCGCACCCGGATGCTGCAGCGGCGCGACGATGCCGCCAGCGAATCGACGCCCAGCAGGACCGGGCTGCCCTCACAGGGACAATGGCTGGTCCGCTGGGGTCTACCAGTAGTGGCGGCGGCCGCCGACCTCGTGG
The DNA here is from genome assembly GCF_042677365.1 of Kitasatospora sp. NPDC127116. Taxonomy (NCBI): domain Bacteria; kingdom Bacillati; phylum Actinomycetota; class Actinomycetes; order Kitasatosporales; family Streptomycetaceae; genus Kitasatospora; species Kitasatospora sp. NPDC127116. The sequence continues at coordinate 19,550 of NZ_JBHXTL010000032.1, read as the reverse complement.
CCGACTGCGCCCATGATCCACAGGATGAGGCCGATGAGGGCCAAGACGATGCCGATGGTCCACAGGATGCCGATTCCGGTGACGAATCCGATGACGAGGAGGATGACTCCGAGGATGATCACAATGGGCTCCGTTTCTTCGCCCCCCTTTTTCCGATGCGGTCCTTCGCCGATGCGGAGGAAATGCTGCACCTTGCTTCGCGGGTGCCCGGTTTGGGGATGCCGTATCAGCCGCGATGGCGTGATTCCCGGGTTCGGCGCACCTGAGGTGTGGTCGCCAGGCCGGCGAGGAGGATGTCGAGGCCGCTTTCCAGCTCGGCGGCTCCGTCGTAGGAGGCGAGAGGGCCGGCGAGACCGCGCAGGAGAGGAAACTCGGCTATAGGCAGCCGGTACAGGCCCAGGCGCAGCAGGTCGTCCGTCTCGTCGGGGTTGTCAACGAGTTCCTGCAGCTCGTTGAGGACGTGGCCGTGCAGCAGCCCGAACAGTGCGCGGTAGACGTGAAGCGCGTCGGCGCCGCTGAAGCCGGAGCGGGTGAGCATGGCGAGGATGGCCTCCAGCAGGCGCAGGGTGCTGCGAGGCCGCAGAGCAAGCGGGGTGGCCAGCGGGCGGGTGACCATGAGCGGCACGACGTTGGGGTGGGCCAGGGCGAGCCGACGGTAGCGGCGGGCTACGGTACGAAGTTGGGCGGCCCAGTCGGGATCGGTGGGGTCCTCCAGCGTGAGCTGGCCGAGGACCATATCGGTGACGCCGTCGAGCAGAGTCGCCTTGTTCGCCGCGTGGCGGTACAGACTCATCGGGTCGTGGCCGAGCGCACGTGCCAGACGACGCATGGACAGTTTCTCGATGCCCTCGCGGTCGATGATCTCCAGCGCGCAAGCCAGCATCCGTTCCCGGCTGAGCCTGTCCTTCAGAGGCGGATCGCCGTCCCGGACCGCCGGGGCGACCGGAGGAGGGACCACATCGGCACCTTCTCTCGCTGCGCGTGAGTACCGGTGACCAAGTTCGTAGACCTACGGTGTGGACACCAGTCTAGTCCGGGAGTTGACTGTAGTCATACGACGTAGATCCGTTGGGGAGTACGTCATGATCATCGTTCTCGGACTCATACTCCTGGTCGCCGCGGCCGTTGTCGCCGTGGCCGGAGTCGTCGGCAATGCCGGCAGCGGACACACGCTCACCAACGCGTTCACGGTGTTCGGAGAGCACATGAACGGCTCGACCGGCACGTTGTTCCTCTACGGCATCGTCGTCGGGGCCGTGGGAGTGCTGGGCCTCTGCCTCCTGCTGGCCGGCGCGCGCCGCGGCGCCACCGCACGCCACGCACTGCACCGCTCCCGCCGGGAAACGGCGGCTGTGAGCAGGCGACGCGACGAGGTGGTCGAGCAGCGCGACGCCGCCCGCGCGCAGGCGGCATCGGCCGTCCAGGACCGCGACGGCCTTGTCGCGGAGCGCGACACGATCGCCCAGCAGCGGGACGACCTCGTCCGTAGGCAGGAGCCGACCAGCGAGCACACAGCGGGTCTTCGCCTCAATCCGATGTCGCAGGGCGAAGGCGAACCCGCGTCCGGCAAAGGGCACCACAGACCGCACCTCCTCGGGCGCGGCCTCGGGCACCGGTAGGCCCCCTACGCCCCGCGAGAGGCACCGACGGACATCACGAAAGGCAGCTAGTCATGGGCATCGGCAAGAAGGCCGCCCACAAGGCCGAAGCGGTCAAGGGCGGCGTGAAGAAGAACGTCGGACGCGCCACCGGCGACCGCGCCCTCGAGGCAGAAGGCCGCGGCGACCAGATCAAGGGCAACCTCAAGCAGGCCGGCGCCAAGGTCAAGGACGCGTTCAAGCACTGAGGCCGGACCGCGACGATACCGTCCCGCCCGCCCCACCGCGGCGCGATACGGAATCCAGGGGGCTCCGACAGCGGACTCAACTCATCAACGGAGTTGAGTCCGCTGTCGTGAATCGAGGAACGATCATGGTGACGGTCCTGCTCGTACTGCTGTGCCTGGTCCTGCCGTGGCTCGCGGTGCTCATCAAGGACGGCCCGAGCATCAAGGTCTCTGGGCGCTCCTCCTTCAGCTGTGCGGCCACGTACCCGGCGTCATCCACGGCATCTACCAGGTAGTGAAGGACTGACCGGGACGCGCCCGCTCTCGACGGCCGCCTCCGGGTACATCCCCCGGTTGGTCCACAGTCGCGTGGGCAACCCGGCGCACAGCCCCCGATGCGGTACGGGCCCGCAGGGCTGCGGTGTTCGCCGGGCCCGGTCGGCCCTCGGTCGGACCGACGCTCGAAGGCTCGACGTGCCCGGGTGCGGCCTCGGGCTGCGGAGCCGCTCCGACACCCCTAGGCTCCCAGCTGGGCGTGCCGGCTTTGAGCCGCTGGCGGGCAGCCGCGACCCGCAGCGCGGGCGGCCGCGAGCTGCCTCGTACAGGTCCCAGGACGGAGAGCGTTGAGATGACCATCAATCCCGGACCGCCTGAAGGACGCCCCCATGCGCCTCTTGTCACCGAGGCTCCCGATCCGGGCCGTCCTTCGCGGGGGGAGCGTGATGCCAAGGACATCGCGCTGGACGCCTTCCGGGCCCCGGAGCCGGACGGTGCGCTTACCACCGACCAGGGAGTGCGGGTCGACGACACGGACAACTCCCTGACCGTCGGCGACCGTGGCCCGACGTTGCTGGAGGACTTCCACCTGCGGGAGAAGCTCACCCGCTTCGACCACGAGCGCATTCCCGAGCGGGTGGTGCATGCTCGCGGTGCCGGCGCGTACGGCTTCTTCGAACCCTACGAGTCGCTGGCCGAGTTCACCTGCGCCGACTTCCTCCAGGAGGCCGGGCGCCGGACCCCGGTGTTCGTTCGCTTCTCGACCGTCCAGGGCCCGCGCGGCTCCGCCGACACGGTGCGCGACGTCCGCGGCTTCGCCATCAAGTTCTACACCAGGCAAGGCAATTACGACCTGGTCGGCAACAACATGCCGGTGTTCTTCATCCAGGACGCGATCAAGTTCCCCGACTTCGTGCACGCGGTGAAGATGGAGCCGCACAACGAGATCCCCACCGGCGGCACCGCACATGACACGTTCTGGGACTTCTGTTCGCTGCAGCCCGAGTCCACCCACATGCTGATGTGGGCGATGTCTGATCGGGCGATCCCACGCAGCTTCCGGATGATGCAGGGCTTCGGCGTGCACACCTTCCGCCTCGTGACCGCCGAGGGGCGCGCCACCTTCGTCAAGTTCCACTGGAAGCCGAAACTCGGCGTCGCATGCCAGGTCTGGGACGAGGCCCAGATCACTGCCGGACGCGACCCCGACTTCCACCGCCGCGACCTGTGGGAGGCGATCGAGGCCGGCGAGTTCCCGGAGTGGGAACTCGGCGTCCAGCTGATCCCGGAGGAGGACGAGTTCTCGTTCCCGTTCGATCTGCTGGACCCGACGAAGCTGGTGCCGGAGGAACTCGTGCCGGTGCGGCCGGTCGGCCGGATGGTCCTCGACCGCAACCCGGAGAACTTCTTCGCCGAGACCGAGCAGGTCGCCTTCCACACCGCCAACATCGTTCCCGGCATCGACTTCACCAACGACCCGCTGCTGCAGGGTCGCAACTTCTCCTACCTGGACACTCAGTTGATCCGCCTGGGCGGTCCCAACTTCTCCCAGCTGCCGGTCAACCGCCCGCTCGCCGAGGTGCGCACCAACCAGCGCGACGGCTACGGCCAGCAGGTGATCCACTCCGGGACGAGTTACGCGCCGAACTCGGTCGGCGGCGGATGCCCGGCCACCCTGGGCGGCGGGCGCCTTGCCGAGGGGGTGTTCGAGCACTACCAGGAGCGTGTCGACGGGCAGGCGATCCGCCGGCGCAGTCCGAGCTTCGCCGACCACTACGGCCAGGCCGCGCTGTTCTGGCGCAGCATGGCCGACTGGGAGCAGAGGCACATCATCGCCGCGTTCTCCTTCGAGCTCGGCAAGGTCGGGGACCAGGCCGTGCGGCGCCGGATGGTCGCCAACCTGATCCGCGTGGACCAGGAACTGGCTGTGGAGGTCGCCCGCCGCATCGGCGAACCCGAGCCCGCGCCCGAGCCCGCACCGGACCGGTCCACCGGCAACCGCGAGGCCGGAGCAGCAGGGGAGCGGGTCTCGCCCGCGCTGAGCCTGGAGAACCTGCGCGGCCACGGCATCCGTACCCGCAAGGTCGCCGTCCTGGTGGCGCAGGGCGTGGACGCCGTCCAGGTGCGGGCCGCGCGCACCGCCCTGCAGGCCGAGGGCGCCACGGTGGAGACCCTGGCCCGGTACGGCGGGAGCGTGGCCGGCAGCGACGGCCAAGACGTGGAGGTCGAGCGGGCGTTGGCGACCACCGCCTCGGTGCTGTACGACGCCGTGGTCGTCCCGGACGGCGCAGAGGACGCGCTCGTCGTGGATCCGGACGCCGTCCGGTTCGTCAACGAGGCACTGCGGCACGGCAAACCGGTGGCCGCGCTCGGCGCCGGCACGGCGCTCGTGCGCGCCGCAGGGGACCGCGAGGCGGAGCACCTCGCCGGGGTTGCCCTGTGCGGCCCGGGCCGGCAGCCCGGCGCCTCGTTCTGGGAGGACTTCGTCCACCTGATCGAACAGCACCGGTTCCCGCAGCGCTGAACCCGAGCCCGAATCGCCCGCGTGACCTGCCCAGGAGGAGTTCCGGTCCCGCTGCGCGGGCAGGCCCGGACCTACGGGGGCCAACTGGCCGTCCGCACTCGTCAGGGCGAGGCCGGTGAGCGCTGCCCGTTCGCCGGCTTAACCCGTTCGCGGTCGATTCCGTCGGCCTTGCGGCGCTGTCAGGGAGTACTCGAAGGACCTTCGGCCTAGCGTGGTGGCGGCAGTGCCCGAGTGGCCGCAACCCGAAGCGGGGAGGACGTTCACGAAGGAGCAGATCCCGATTGACCGAGTACGGCTACTTCCTGTCGTGTGAGGAGTTCACCCCCGCGGAGCTGATCGACCAGGGCCGCCGCGCGCAGCAGGCCGGGTTCACCCGGTTGGCGGTCTCCGATCACTTCCATCCGTGGGACGACGCACAGGGCAACAGCGCGTTCGTGTGGTCGGTGATCGGGGCGTTGTCGCAGGCCGTCTCGCTGCCGGTCACCACGCTGGTGACCTGTCCGATGGTGCGGCTGCATCCGGCGGTGACCGCGCAGGCCGCCGCCACATCCAGCGTTCTGCTGGATGGGCGCTTCGCTCTTGGCGTCGGGACGGGGGAGGCGTTGAACGAGCACGTTCACGGCGATGCGTGGCCGTCGTTCGAGGTGCGGGCCGAGATGCTGGAGGAGGCCGTCGAGGTGATGCGCAAGTTGTTCACCGGTGAACCGGTCAGCCACCGCGGCCGGCACTACACCGTCGACAACGCCCGCCTCTACACTGCCCCCGACCAGCCGCTGCCGGTGTACGTTTCCGCCTTCGGGCCGAAGGCCGCCGAACTGGCCGGCCGGATCGGGGACGGGTTCGTCACCATGACCCCGGACGCCGACCTCGTGGGTTCGTTCCGCGAGGCCGGGGGCCAGGGCAAGAAGGTGGTGGGCGGTGTGAAGGTGTGCTGGAGCAGCAACCGGGAAGCGGCCGTGGACGTGGTGCACCGGCTGTGGCCGACCGAGCTGCTGCCCGGCGAGCTCGCCCAACTCCTGCCCAGCCCGGCGCACTTCGAACAGGCAAGTCAGCTCGTCACGCGCGACATGATCGCCGACGCGGTCGCCTGCGGCGACGATGTGGAGCAGCACGTGGAGACAGTGCGCGCATATGCGCGCGCCGGGTTCGACGAGGTCTACGTCGGGCAGGTCGGCCCCGACCAGGAGGTCTTCTTCGACGCCTACCGTGAGCTGGTCCTGCCCGCCCTGAACTGCTGACCCGGGGCTGTCCAACTCCTCTGGCCACGTAGAACCGAGTACGCACAGGGGCGAGGCCCCGCTACAGGGCCCGGTCCCGGCGGTTGGCACCTTCGGGTTCAGATACCTCCGGGAGGCAAAGGTGGCGGCACGGCACTTCACGGATCCGGGGCATTCGGCGCTGCCGGGATGCCGCAAGTTCTGGCAGCTGAACGGCGTGCGAAGGCGTGCCCTGTGAGGCGTCGTGCGAGTGCCGGTCCCGCTCCTGTGCGAGCTGCCTGGCACCGGTTGTGCTCTGTGTGGGGGCGCGCGTGGGGGCGCGGGTCGGACATCGAGCTGATGCAGCGTTCGCTGGCCTTCGCTGCACTGTTCTTCGTGACCTTGGTGCCGCTGCTCATGGTCATCGCGGCGGCTTCCCCGGCCCGCGGCAACGGGATCGCCCAGTGGATCACCGACGGCCTGGGGTTGTCGCCACGTGGCGGCCAGGCCGTCGAGATGCTGTTCAGTTCACGCGGGCAGGTCCTCAGCACGACCACCGGGTTCAGCCTCGCCGCGCTGGCTGTCTTCGGTATCTCGCTGACGAGTGCGATGCAGGGCGCCTATGAGCGGATCTGGGGCCTGCCGGGAGGACCGTGGCACCGCGTGTGGCGCCAAGTCGTCGCGCTGGCCGGGCTGACCGGCTATCTCGTCCTCGCGGCGTGGAGCGGTGTGCCGTGGCACCACACCGCCGTCCAACCGACCTTGCGGATCCTCGCCACGGTGCTGGGTGGCCTGCTGCTGTTCTGGTGGCTTCCGCGCTTTTTGCTCGGGGCCCGTGCCCCGCAGCGGGGGCTTGTGCCCGGTGCGGTGGCCACGATGGTCGCCCTGGCCGGTCTTCGGTTGTTCTCACGGCTGGTCTTCGCCCCGTTGCTGGTCTCCAACGCGGTCTCCTACGGCACGGTCGGCGCAGTCCTGGTGGTCCAGTCCTGGCTGATCGGGGTGGGCTTCACCGTGTACGGCGGAAGTCTTGTGGGGTGGGCCCTGGTCGGCGGCGACCAGTCAGCCGCCGATGACGATGGTGAGGGGGATTAACGGCGGTCGCTGCATGTCGGCATCCGGTGAGTAACCGGCTGACGAGGATAGCGGGACATTGCCGGGCGAAGCAGACGACTGATCCGGTGCGGCACGGGATCGAGACTGCGGCGCGATGCCCGCGGCGCTGGTCGCCGGGGCCGCGGGAGGTCCGGCGCCAGGGGTTGGCTGAGCGGATGAGGCCGGCTCCGACGGCATGCGCGCGAGGGCAGGCCGGCTCGGTTCTTCCGGCGGTGGAGATCCAGCCGGCCAGCGCCGCCGTGAATCCGTGCGTAGCCGGGATTGTGGGTCCATCCGGGTTCCGGTCAAACGCTCGTGCTGTGGGCCGTCCAGCATCAGTGGCACCCCGGAACGTGATGCCCGCAGGCGGGCGGGGTCGGATCTAGAGAGCGGGGCGGCGAGCCGCCATGAGGTCGGATCCGGGGGCTTGCACAACGTGCAGTCCTGCGGCTTCGAGTTCCTCGGTGAGCCGCTCGGGCGGGGCAGGCCACATGTCGAACGCCTCCCGGGTCTCGCGCAGGAGCTCCTGCTCTCGTTCGACGCGGTAGGTGAAGACCACGCGCAGGATGCCGCGGTGGGGCCGACGGATGACTTCGGCGCTGTACTGGTCGGGGCCGACCCGCACCGGACCGAGCCGTCCCGCTGCCTCGCACCCTCTCGGCAGGCCGGCGGGCGGCGGATCGAACAGGAGCAGGCCGCCGGGCAGGAGGGCTGCCGAGATCGCCTTCCAGGTGGCCCGCCTGGTCGGGGGATCCAGGCAGGCGATCATGTTGGAGGCGACGGCCAAGTCCGCCACGGCCGTCAGGCCCGCCGCCTCGAGGGGCTCGGGGTGCACGGTGACGCGAGCGCGCTGGTCCGCCCCGAGGTGGGCCAGGCGCGACAGCAGGGCGGTGCGCATGGCCGGGGCCGGTTCGACGGCGTGGACGGGCACACGGGAGGCGCGCAGCAGGACCTCGGTGACGGTGCCGGTGCCGGCACCGACATCAAGGACCGCGTGGCGGGCCCGGCTGGCGGCCGCGGCAAAGCGCCGCTCGGCCAGACGGCGGTCGGTCTCGGCCTGCAGGAGATCGTAGAACTCTGCGGAGACCGCGTACCCGCTGTCGGGGGAGTCGTCCACGGCTGTGCGTTCAGCCGCGTACGGGCTGGAAGTGCGACGGGTCCGCGAGGGCGCTGGAATCGAGACAGGCGAGGAGTTCGCCGACATCGGTGTGGACCTTGAGGGCTCCGGCCGAGCCCAGGGCCCGCTCGCCGAAGCCGCCGGAGAGCACCGCCACGCAGGTGACCTGGGCCCTGGCGGCGGCCTGGACGTCCCACGGGGTGTCGCCGACGAACAGTGCCTCGCCCGGTCTGGCACCGGACGTGGCCACAGCAGCGCGGACGAGGTCGGGGGCGGGCTTGCCGGCTTCGACGTCGTCGGCGCTGGTGGCGTGATCGATCGCGTCGTCGGCGGCCAGCACCCTGCGCATGGTCTCCAGGTCACGTCCCGAGGCGGAGGAGGCGAGGGCGATCGTCCAGCTGCGCCGTTTCAGTTCCCGCAGCAGACCGCCGGCGCCGTCGAACACCCGCAGGCGCGACCAGAACCGGGCGAAGAGCGCCTGGTGCGCCGCGGTGATCGCCTCGTCCTGGCGGTGGTCACGGCCCTCGCCCAGCACGTGGTCGAAGAGCTGGTCACCGCCCATGCCGATTGCCCCATGGATGCGGGCCATCGCCGGGGTGTGGCCGAACTGGGTGAGCGCCTCGGTCCAGGCAACGGAGTGCCAGTAGCTGGTGTCGAGCAATGTACCGTCGACATCGAACAGCGCTGCGGCCGGCATCGAAGCCTCCCTCACTCACGCCCCGGCATGTCCACCCTGTCGACGCTACGGCCCGACGACCGGCCACGCACGCGGCGCCAGGCCGTTTGCCCCGCTGTTTCCGGGAAACCCGAGGCAGGGTGGAAACTGCCTGCCGGACCATCGTCATCACCGGGGCCAGCGGCGGCATCGGCCGCGCGACCGCCGTGCTGTTCGCCGCCGTCCATCCCGGGCGGCGGGAGTACTGGGTCGGCGGCAGCACGGTGGCGACCCTGGTGGCGAACGCCGCCGTGCCCGGGCTGCTGGACCGCTACCTGGCCCGCACGGGCTTCGACTCCCAGCAGGAGGACCGCCGACGCCGCGCCACGGACCCGGACAACCTGTTCGAGCTGGTGGATGCCCGGCGGGACTTCGGGGCGCACGGCCGGTTCGACGACCGGGCGCGCGGCTGGACGGGTGCAAGCCGGTTTGCCCGGTGTTGGTAGCGGGTTCCTCTCACGGATGCGGGGAACACGCACCCCGCAGTCATCGGACAGGAGTGTGTGATCATGCCTCGCGGATCGAGTCCCAAGCGGGAGCGGCAGTACGAGCACATCAAAGACAGTGCGCTGGAGCGTGGTGAGAGCGAGAAGCGCGCCGAGGAGATCGCCGCGCGCACCGTGAACAAGGAGCGTGCCCGGCACGGGGAGTCGAAGACCGCCAGCCGCAGCTCGGTGAAGGACATGTCCTCCTCCCGTCGCGGTGGGCTGCGTTCGCACAGTGGCGCCCAGGGGCCGACGAAGGAGCAGCTCTACAACGAGGCCAGGCAGCGCAACATCCACGGGCGCTCGAAGATGAACAAGAAGGAACTCGAACATGCCCTGGGCCGATAGGAGCTGGTGACCGTGGGTGCCGTTCCTGTGTCGTCCGAGCCCGATGTCGCCCCGGTTCCACTGCCGTCGCCCCCGCCGCAGCCGCCCAGCCCGCCGGAGCCGGTGGAGCCACCAGTGCCGCCGGATCCGCCCGCGCCTCCCGGCTCGCCCGAACCGCCCCCTGAACCGCCGGCCCCGCCCGGCCCGGGCGAGCCCACGGAGCCTGCTTCGCCGGAGCCCGGGCACCCCCGCCCGCCGGAGCCTCCCGACTGACCCGGAGCCCATGACACGGCCGGGCAAGGGCTGACCGTGACCGAAGCAGCCCTGCTGCCGTTCGCGGTGGCCGTTCCCCTGCTCGGGGCGGCACTGCTAGCCGTCGCCGGTCGCAGACTGCCCCGGACCGGCTGCGACATCCTGGCCACCACAGCCCTCCGCCGGCCCGCTGCCGACCGGCACGCGGCTGCCCGAGCTGTACGGGCGCTGCGCCGCCTGCGTTCTGGACATCTCGGCGACTACCTCGCCCGGCTCGCCCTCGGCGTCACGGTGCTGTGCGTCGCGATCGCCGCCCAGACCTGAATCCTCCCTGGCCCCTACAGCCGCTCCTCCATGCCGATGGCTGCCTTCAGATCCTCGTAAGCCTGACCGCGCTTACCTTCATGCTGCTCCAGCATCGCCCGGACGATCGCATCCAGCTTGCGCTGGATGGCATGCTCGGCCCGTCGCTCGGAGTTCTTCAGCATCGCCAGCAGCAAGAGCGTCACCGCGCCCATCGCATCGCCCACCAGAAGCTGCCACTCGATCGGCAGCCCGGCCACATGTACCGCGACGACCGCGCCCACCAGGCACAGGCACACCAGCGCGAACAGCGGCGAGCTGGTGAAGTTCGACGCCAGCTCCGCGAACTCCTCGAACCGCCCGCGCCGACCGTTCCCATGCTTACGAGCAGGATGCTGAAACGTCATGCCGACGCCCTCTCCGTCCGGTACGCAAAGACAGCCGCCTCCACTGTCTACCGACACCGTCCCCGGCGGGCCGCGGGCGCGGCAACACGCCACACGGTGCCCTCCGCAGGCGATGATCGCCATCAGCCCGTCACCGTCGCCCACGGCGTTGCCTGCGGGCAGCCGGGTCGGCGAGGCCTCTGGGCAACGAGCATGCGGGTTGGTGGGTTGCCCCCGACTGGCGCGGTGATCCTCAAGGGTGTCGCCGAGGCCGGTCGAGCGGGCGACTCCGGCGGCCCAGGCCGGTGGATTTCGAGCCCATCGGTGGGGCAGGATCATAAGCGGACAGCTTCCCTCGCGCGAGGAGGCCGATCATGTCCGCCCACCACTGTCCGCCGAGGACGTCTGCCGGCCCGGCCCTGCGGATCACGGTCGCAGACCTGCCCGGGACAGCCGGCACCATCCGCCGGGGCGGCAAGGACGACCATGACCGGCGCGGTCGGCTGGAGGACACCCTCGTCCGCGCGGTCAAGGACGGCCCGCCCCGTGAGATCGACCTGTCCCACCTCCTTCTGCGCGACTCCACTCGTCTCGACGCCCTGCTCCAAGCGCGCTTCGGACGCCTGCGCTGCCGCGACCGCCCTGGTCTCGGCCGTCCCGTTCGCTCGGACCAGGCGCCTGCTGGAGGTCACCGGCACCGACAGGGCTTCACCGTCCGCGACACCGTCCGCGCCGCCCTCGCCGACGCCGGTGCCCCACCTGCACGATGAGGTCCGCCATGGACACCTCCGAGCGCTACGCGATCACCATGCCGGGCCCACCAGGCGCGCAACGCCCGCCCGAGATCGTCGTTGTCCACGCCACCGGCGACAGGACGTCCGACGGCATCCCGATCTACGCCGACGACACCGGAACCTTCCGGGTGGAGATCCAAGCCGGTGCGGCCAGGCCCTTGGACGCCGCCACAGGGCCCGGCCGGCACACCTGCCTGCACGCCACCCCGCTGCCGTGACCGCAGCATTCCCACCCGTCCTCGGCCGGGACAGCAGCCGTGCCCGCGCGATCATCCTCGTTTCGAGCGCCTGCGGTGCGTTGAGCTGTCTCTCGTAAGGCACGTCACCAGGGGACCGCGTCCCGAGGCTCGACCACGAAGCGCCGGAGCGAATTCAGGGAGTGGATCCCCCCGGTCAAAGCCCGGGGGCGTAGGGGGCGATTCCGACGATGAGGATGTCGCGGCGCCCTTCGTTCCCGTCGTCACCGAGGCGGACGGGGCCGACGTAGTGGCTGACGCGTCGGTCGTGCACGCCGTAGCCGTCAAGCGGCTCGGTCAGCACGAAGCGGTCGTGGATCGCTTCCGGGGGCAGCGCGTAGGGTTGCCGGCCGGCGCTCTCCGGGGTGGCGATGACGTTCTCGCCGCCCTTCACGTTCCGGCGGCCGATCAGGTGGGCGAAGGTGAAGGTGGCCGGCGAACCGCCGTCCTGGTGCAGGCAGTTCGGTGAGGACACCGCCTCCTGCTCCTGGTCGTGGACGCCGAGCGAGATCAGGTGGATGCCGACGTAGACGGGGACGCGGTGCAGGTCCTCCAGCCACAGAGCACGGTCCAGGTCGGCGCGGACGAGGGCGTCGAGCAGCCGGTTGCGGTGCAAGGCCTCCGGGATGTCGGGCAACCGGCGCCGCACCCGGGGGTACTCGGGGTTGTGCTCGTCCTGCCAGTACTCCGTGACGGTGCCGAACTCCTCGTCGGGGGTACCGGGGATGTAGGACAGCTCGCCGGTCCAGGGCAGGTGGACGGCATGCGAGTAGCGGCGGAAGCGGTGGGTCTCACGGGCGTACGGATCCGGCGGCAGGCCCTGGTAGGAGTCGGCGAGCCGGGTGAAGTCCTCGGCCAGGGCCACGGTGTCGATGCCGAGGTCCGCGGCGTTCAGGCGGGCGTACCCGTCTCGGCGCACCCGACCGCCGCGCTCGGGCGGTTGTCCGTGCTGCTGCGCTCTGTCGTCCATCGGCTTCTCCGGGCGGTCGCGGGCGTCCGTGGACATGGGGCCGGGTGCCCTTCCGGCTTCCTCCACGCTGGCACACCCGTCGGGGTCGCACCCCCGGAGGGTCCGCCGTGCGGATGACCGGGGCGGGACGGCCTGCGGGGTGGTCATGCAGTTCGCGAGGTCGTCCACGACCGCGGGCAGGCCGCCGGCCCGGTGGGCGGCACGCTGACGGTGGGCGCCGCTGCCGCGGATGGCCAGCCGGTCGACGAAGGCCGTGACCCGCTCCAGGTCCCCCAGGTCCTCCAACGCCGCGCCGATGTGCTCGACCAGCCTCCGTGCGCGCTCCGGGGCGGGCAGGACGCGCCCGGTCAGCGCGTCCGCTCCCGGCCCCGGCCAGCCGTCGCGGGTCGCGTACCAGTACGCGCCGCGCAACAGCTCACCGCGCAGCCGGGGGCCCTTGTCGTCGCGCTCCGCCAGGCGGGCGGAGGTCACCACCAGACCGCGCACGACGGCCGCCAGGGCCACCGAGTCCGCGGACTCGGCCGGAACGTCCATGCACCGCACCTCCAGCGTCGGCAGGCGGGGGTGCGGGCGGGTGTCCCAGAACGGAAGCTCGGCGAAGGAGCTCCCGCCGACCTCCGCCATCGCGCTGGCGACGCGCCGGTAGTCGTCGAAGGACTCGACCCACGGTGGCGGTCCGAGGGAGGGGAAGCGCAGCCGCAGCACCGAGCGCCAGCTCGCGTGTCCGGTGTCCCGTCCGGCGTGGAACGGCGAGTTGGCACTCATCTCCACCAGCAGCGGCAGCCACGGGCGCAGGTGGTTGCCGACCAGGGCCGCCACCTGGCGGTCGTGCAGGCAGACGTGGACGTGCAGGGCGCAGACCGCGAAGTCGTCCATCAGGGTCCGGAACAGCTCCACCCCGTCGCGGTACCGGGGGTGGTCGCCCACCGGCACCGCGCTACCGCCCCCGATCACGGGCGTCGCACTGGGACATACCGTCAGGCCCTCGGCCTCGGCGCACGCGGCGAGCGTGCGGCGCAACCGAACGAGCTGGGCGGACAGTTCGCCCATCGTGGCGCACGGTGGTGTCCGCACCTCGACCTGGAGGTCCGTGAACTCACCGGACACCAGGTCTCCCAGCACGCCCGCGGCGCGGGCGGCCAGCCGCGGACCGCCGGGAACCACGGCCCGGGTCGCGGGGTCCACGACGAAGTACTCCTCCTCCACGCCTACCGTCGGTGGCAGCTCCTGGCCGTGGCCCGTACCGCCCGGGGTGCCGCTGTCGTCCACCTCACCAGGCTCCCTCTCCTCGCTTGTGTCGGCATCACGGGGGTCCGGCAGGCGTGGCGTCGGGTGGCCGGCCTCGGCGTGCGCCCCGAGCCCGTCGTGCAGGGGTGGTGTGCTCACCGCTGCGGTGCCCGGTGTGGCAGGTGTGAACCGTGCCCAGTCGGGCAGCCGCTCGGCATGCTGTTGATCCGCCCACCCGGGGTCTACGCGCCCCAGGGTGACACCGAACTGCTGGCCGCCTGTGTGGGACGGGAGCCGTTGGACGGCTCCAGCCGGGTGCTCGACCTGTGTACCGGGACCGGGGCCGTCGCGATCGCGGCGGCGCGCAGCGGGGCCCTCGTCACGGCGGTGGACCTGTCCGCCCGGGCGGTGGCCGCCGCCTGGTGCAACACCCGGCTGCACCACGACCGGGTCCGGTTGCGCCGGGGCGACCTCCTGGCGCCGTTGCCCGGTGAGCGCTTCGACCTGGTGACCGCGAATCCCCCGTACGTCCCGACGGACCCGGCCGGGGCGGCTCCCGGCCGGGGTGCAGCGCTGGCCTGGGACGCCGGACCGGACGGACGGTTGGTCCTGGACCGGATCTGCCGGACGGTTCCCGGGGCGCTGGCCGAGGGCGGCGTGCTGCTGGTCGTGCAGTCCGCACTCGCGGACGTGCCGGCCACCCTGGCGCTCCTGCACACAGCCGCACTGCGTACGGAGGTGGCGGCGCGACGGCGGCAGCTCTTCGGGCCGGTCATGACGGCCCGGGCCGCCCTGTTCGAGCGGCTCGGACTGATCCGGCCGGGCGAACGCGAGGAGGAGCTGGTGGTGGTGCGCGGTGTCCGAGAGCGTTGAGCGCCCCGCCACCCGGGTGTTCGTCGTGCCGGGTGGCCCGCTGCTGGTCGAGGGACCGGTGGAGGTCGTCCTGCCGGACGGCACTCGGCGGCTGTCCGACCGTCCGGTGGTGGCCCTGTGTGCCTGCCGGCGCAGCCGCACGTACCCGTTCTGCGACACCAGCCACCGGCGGCACGGGCGATCGCCGCGGCCTGCGGAGCGGGACCACCGGGACTCGGACGGCACGGCCGGCGGGGAGTGAGCGCGGGGACGCGTGCCCTCCGGCGCCGTTCGCTGCCCACGGCGTACCCCGCCCCGCGCTGGTCACAGGTCGGCCGGTCGGACGGTGACGGCCGTCGACCGGCCGATCGGTGCCCGCGTTCCGGACGAGGGCGACCGCGCGGCCCGGGACGCGTGATTGGGCCGGCACCGGCGGGGCAGGCGCACGGTACGGCCGGGACAGCCCCGGTCGAACCGTGAGAGGAGGCCGGGATGAGCATGGTCAAGGAGTCCGTGGACGTGGACGTCCCCCTGCACACCGCGTACAACCAGTGGACGCTGTTCGAGGAGTTCCCGCGCTTCATGGAGGGCGTCGACTCGGTGACCCAGCTGGACGACCGCCACAACCACTGGCGGACCAGCATCGGCGGCGTCACCCGTGAGTTCGACACCGAGATCGTCGACCAGCTGCCCGACGAGCGGATCGCCTGGCGGACCACCGACGGCGAAGTGGACCAGAAGGGCGTGGTGACCTTTCAACAACTCGACCAGGGCCACACCCGGGTCGCCATGGCCATCGACTTCCGGCCCGAGGGCATGGTGGAGAAGGCCGCCGACGTCACAGGAGTGGTCGACCGCCGGGTGAAGGGAGACCTGAAGCGGTTCAAGGAGTTCATCGAGGAACGCGGCACGGAGGAGGGCGGCTGGCGCGGCCGGATCAGTCCGGGCTGAATCCGCTGTCGACCGTCCACGCCACCGGCCGCCGGGACACCCTCCTGGCGGCCCGTGGCCATGCCGGATCAGGAACGGCGGATCCGGCCTGGCCCAGGGCTCGGCGGGGCCCCGCCCGGCCCAGGGGGCGGCGTCGGGCACCCGAGGGAAATCCGCGTACCAGGAGGAGAAATGACCCAGCACGGCAAGGTCCTGGCGATCGTGACGAACTACGGCGTCGAACAGGACGAACTGCTCGTCCCCGTACTGCACCTGCGCGAGAACGGCGTCCACGTCGACATCGCCGCCCCCGAACAGGACGGGATCCGCACCCTGGTCGGGGACAGGGAGCCCGGCGAGACAGTGCAACCGACACTCACCCTCGACGAGGTCGACGCCAGCGACTACGACTTGCTGCTCATCCCGGGCGGCACCATCAACGCGGACACCCTCAGGCTCCACCGGGCGGCCGTTGACACGGTGCTCGCCTTCACCACCGCCGGACGGTCCGTCGCCGCCATCTGCCACGGCCCATGGCTGCTGGCCGAAGCGGGCGTGGCCTACGGCAAGCGGCTCACCTCCTACCCGTCGCTGCGTACCGACCTGGCCAACGCCGGCGCCACCTGGGCCGACGAACCGCTGGTCACGGACGACGCCAACAACTGGCGGCTGGTGACTTCACGCAACCCCGGTGACCTCGAACACTTCCTCCGGGGAATCGATGCCGCGCTGCGTACCCGGGCCGGGGCCGCCGACCCGCGCTGAGTGCGGGCCACGTGCGGACGACCGTTTGGCTCCGGGGCTCCCGAGGGACACGCAGGGGCGATGGGAACCCGCCCATGACGGAGACGGGGCTTCAGGGCCCGCCGGCGGGCCGCCCCCTACCCGGCAAGGACACAGAACGGAGCATTCGCCGTGCACTACGACGAAGACCTGCTGGAGCAGCTGACCGCCGACCACCGGTCCGTGCTGGTCCACTTCAGCGAACTCAGTGGCGTACCCAGTGGGGACCTGCAGCGCAAGGACCTGGCCGATCTCGTGACCGATCAACTGGTCCGCCACACCCGGGCGGAGGAGCAACACCTCTATCCGATCGCCCGGGACCGGTTGGCCGACGGGCCGGCCGTTGTGGAACGCGAACTCGCCGACCACCGCGCGGTGGAGGCGTGCTGGAGGAACTCCGCCCGACCCACGTCACCTCGCCCCGCTTCGACCGGCTGGTCGCCCGGCTGGCCGAGGAGGTGACCCGGCACGCCGGCGACGAGGAGGCGCGGCTCTTCCCGGCCGTACGGGCCGTAACGAGCGAGGCCGAGCTGCGCGACCTCGCGGTCAGGGCGCGGGAGACCAAGGAGTCCTCGACCGGTCGGCCCCGCCATCAGCCACCCACCGAACGCCCGGCGGACCGCCTGCCGCCACCTGAGCGGTCGGTCGTCGAGCGGGTGCGGGACTTCCGGGCTCCGGGCGGACCGCACTGACCCCGCGCGGCGCCCGAACCCATCGACCGTGGGGCCGCCGGTCGCAGTCGGTGACGATCCGTACGACCAGCTGCCGGAGCGACGGACAACCCGTCTGACGTCCAGTGAACCCCCGTCGCGGCTGGCACCGGGTTCGGCACGGGCGCGGCTTCCTCCAGCGCGATGCGACGGGTGCGACGCTAGGTGACGACGATGCCGTGGCCCGACTCAAGGGTCCGGGCCCCTCGCCGGCGCCTACGGACTTGTGGATCTGTCCCAGGTTCAACGGTCGCATCCAGGTGGTGGGTGCGCCGCCGACCGGCCCGGTACCTGTGCCACCCGGACTTCCGGGCCCGCCAGGAGGAGGCCAAGCACGACCACGTCCTGGCCGTCGCCGTCCGTGGCCCTAATTTCGGGTTCTGGATCACTTTCCGGGCTCTGTCGCTGATTGAGGGGTTCCTCCTTGTTGATCACGGTGACAGGAGGATGCGGCGTCGCAGGAGGTCGAAGTTGGCCCGGCCGTACATCTGTCTCTTCAGCAGTTTGATCCTGGTCACGTTGCCTTCGACAGCGCCCGAGGTGAGGGTGGTGGTCAGGGCGGCGAGGACAGCCGCGCGGTCACGTCGGATCCCGCCGGCCAGCGAGCGGAGTTCTCGTTGTCCGTCGAGACGGACATCGGCGAGCCAGACGTCGAGGGCCAGGTGCTCGCTGCGGCGCTCGCGAACCATGGTGGCCAGGCGCCGGGCGTACTCGGTGGTCGTGGCCAGCGCGGGGCTGCGCTCGCACAGCTCCTCAAGGCACTTGCGTTCGGTGTCGTCGAGCCGGTCGGGTCGGCGCATGATCCAGTCCGTGACGCGGCGCACGGTCAAGTGAGGAAGCGGGGCCTCCGCCGGGATCGCTCCGTTGCGGTAGGGCCGCAGGTGCCGCTGGACGGTGTTGACGTCCCCGCGGTAGCCCAACTGCTGGATCTCCCGCGTGAGCGCGGCGGCGTTCGTGCAGCCCTCCATCCACCGGTGGTGCAGGTAGCGCCGGTAGTCGTCGACCAGGCTGGGGCGGTGGGTCGCGGCCACGAGGAGTTGCTCGACGTCGGCGGCTCGGGCGAAGCGCAGGACGGTGCCACGACTGAGGCGGAGTTCACGGGCGATGGCACGAAAGCTGTGGCCGCGTTCGATGCGTTCGTGGATCTGCTGGTGGCGCTCACGGGTCCGGGCGACCAGGGGACGCGGCCTGCCGTGGATGTCCAGCTCGTTGAGGGCGGTGGTCCCGGAACGGGGCACGTCATCGTGGTTGTCACCGGCGGTGAGGGGTTCGCGCAGGTCGGCGCGATGGCGGCCGACGACGCGTTCGACGGCCTCGGCGAGGTTGTGCAGGAGGTGCCAGGCGTCGGCGACCTGTTGGGCTTGTGGCGCACCGGCGCGGGCGCCGTCGCGGAAGGAGTCGGCGCGGTCACGGCAGATGATCCGCACCTCGGGGTGGTCGCGCAGCCAGGCGGCGAAGGTGTTGGCGGTGCGGTCCGTGAGGACGTCGACCGGGCGGTGGGTGTCCATGTCGATGAGGATCGTCGCGTAGGTGCGACCGCGGCGCACGGCGAACTCGTCCACACCCAGGCGCGGGACGAGGCCCGATGATGGGAGGGGCAGTGCTCGGATGAGGCGCAGCAGTGTGTCCCTGCACGCGGTCATGGCCAGACGTCCCGAGAGCCGGGCTCCGGCCCGCCCTCCCAGGAACAGTGCGATCTCGGTGAGTTGAGCGGTGAGGGCGGTCGTGCGGCGAGCGTGTCGGGACGTCAGATCCGGGATCTGCTCGGCGAACGTCCGCCGCCCGCACCGGTCGTTGCCGCACACCGGACGCCGCGCTCTCAGTTCCAGGCGCACCCGCCTGCCGGCTACGGGGCGATCTGCCAGTCGCCGCTTGTAGTAGCAGTGCAGCCGCGACGATCTGTGCTCGCATCCCGGACAGGCGGCCGACGCCGCCACGGACCGTACGGCAAGGCGAACCTCGCCCTCCCCGACAATCATCTCTTCGATCTCCACCCCGACACCCGGGAAGAGCAGGTCAGCGACCCGAACTCCATCAGCCACGCCCAGGTGATGCCCACCTATCTGTGGCCCCGCGCGAACCCCTCAATCAGCGACAGAGCCCGGAAAGTGATCCAGAACCTAATTTCACCCGTCGGCGACACCGAGTTCCTGCCCGGCAAGTAGGAACGCCTGGGACTGCTCGGTCACAGGATCGCGGGATCACGGCATAGAAGTCCACGTCGGTTCGGCTCTGCCCTCCCGAAGCTGCGTTGGTTTCGGTGCCCTGCCTCGCGTCTGCCGCCCGGCCACCGGCCGGGCGGCAGACGTCGCAGTCGGCCCGCGGCGTCTCAGGCCATCCGCGTGCTGCTCACCGGGTCGCCCCCGAGCCCCGCTCTGCACCTGGTGGCGGCGACGCTCGGAGAAGCCGAGGTGCGACGGCGCCTGGACGCCGGTGCGGATGGCCTGAACACAGGCTGGTACGTCGAAAGGGGGTGGCGAGACCTAGGTATGCGCCGCGGGAGAACAGGGTTGGGGGGGGGGGGATATATAGAACGGCACCAGGGTTTGT